>CAZBSW010000060.1:0-9012 GCA_964494835.1 uncultured Thermotogae bacterium | reverse complement strand
TTCCCTCCAGCAATGTGTCATTGCCACCGCCGGCATAGAGGAGGTTGGCGCCTGGGCCGCCGAGGAGTTTGTCATCCCCTGCCCCACCGGCAAGGACATCGTTACCGGCTTCGCCTTCGAGCGCATCGTTGCCGTCATCGCCACATAAACGATCGTCACCGGCACCGCCAAACAGGGTATCATCGCCCGGACCACCGCTGATGACGTCGTTACCGTCCGTTCCTTCGATGACGTCATTACCAACGCCGCCGATGAGAACGTCGTTTCCGCCCAAGCCGATAATGAAATCATCACCACCGAGGCCGAATATCAGATCGTTGGCGGCGGTGCCATAAAGAACGTCGTTCCCCTCAGTTCCGTAGATGACGTTTGTCACCCCGAAGCACTCGTACCCAGCGGGGATACCGCCACCCATCTTGCTCGATTCCGCCTGTCCGGACGCCTGTCCGACAGCGGCAAGCAGCGCGCTCAGAAGGTCGCTTGCCTCATTCACACTCCAGTAGCGGCCGTTAGTCTCTTCAGCAATCGCTCGCAGCGTATCGCTCGCTTCCTGTTCGACGTCGAGCCCCACAACATGAACGGTGATCTGAGGCTCCATCTTGGCGATCATCTTTGCGACGACAAGTTGTTGTCCGCCGCAGTTCCCCTCCCCGTCACTGACGAGTACGATGAACCCCCCTTGTCCGTGCGCAGAAAGCGCATTTGCTGCTTCGGTGAGAGAATCGGCCAGCGGTGTCTTGCCCTGCGCGTTGACGACGGCAATGGCGGCGACCATGTTGCTGCGCACGCTGTCATCAAACGGAGCTAAAGGAAACAGGAACGAGATGTCTTTGCAGCTCTCTGTCTCGTTCTTGTAGCTGATCTGGTTGCCGTAGATGAGTAGACCAACGTCTTCACCCACAGGCATGCCGCTGAGCAGTTCGGTGAGCGCTGCTTTTGCCGCATCGATGCGCGTTTCATTGCCAAACGGCTTGTTCATGCTGTTCGACGCATCGAGAATGAAAACAAGGCTTGGAGAGCCTGCGGACGCCCCCCAAGCCACGAGCGGGATGAACAACGCTCCTAGCAACAACAAGATCGCACTAAGACATACTTTGCCGCGCATTCTTACCTCCTTAAACACTTACCCTGTATGGGCCATCATAACAAAACAAGGGGACCAATTTCCGTAATCATGATTACAATGCGTTATTATGGGAATTCGTCGATCGGTTAGATGCCGTCAGGTATTCATTTCTGCTTCCAGACACCCCAATAGTTCGTGCCGCATGTGCGTGGGGATGAGGGTGAGAACCTGCCTGTGTCGTGCCACGCCACAGCCGAGGATATCGCCACGGAATGAGACGGCAACAAACCCATCCGGGACCATGTACGGTACCGGCTGACCGAGAAGGAATCGACGCAGTTCGGCGACGGTTCCGATCTCTACGCATGAGGACGAGATCCTTTCACCGATGAAACGCAGAAACGCACTTGTTGGCTTTAACCCTTCGGGCGTACGCCGCAGGGCACGCAATCCAGGAAGGCGCCTGGCACGAATCCCAAGCGGTGCCTCTGCGCTCGCTGCCCAGATCTCGTCGTTCTTCTCTGAAAATGAAATGCCAGCAAGAGAGTTGGGCAAGATGCCGAATCGAGAGTTGAGATAGGCGGTTACCTCATCATGAAGACCTTCGTATGCGGGCAATGAATCCCCCTCCACTGTCGAGCTGATGCGGATAGATTCGGACGCACCCTGTGACAGCATCCGGATACTTCTCTCCCGCCCAACGCTTGATCCCCTGCGAGGAAGGGACCGCAAGCTTGGTCGGCTCGAGGATTGCGTCACGCTCGCCGAGGAGATAGGCGACTGTCCCTTCATTCTCCTCGGGAGCGAATGTGCACGTCGAATAGACGAGAATTCCCCCTGGCACAAGTAGATCATACGCACGCAAGATCAACCGCCGCTGCAGCCGCGTCAGACGAGCGATCGTTGCTTCAGTCGCGCCGTCAAGCAGTGATCGCTCCTTGCGCAACGTCCCTTCCGCAGAGCAGGGGGCATCAAGAAGGACACGATCGAACCCCATTTGAATGGGGAACGATTCTCCACGGTAGGAGGTAACCGTGGCATTCATCACCCCTAATCGATTCAGGTTGGAAAGAAGGGCTGACTGCCGCCGCCCCAACGGTTCGTTGGCGACAAGCGTTCCACAGTTATCCATGAGCGCGGCGATATGAGTGCATTTCCCTCCCGGGGCGGCACACATGTCAAGAATCGTTTCGCCGGACTTCGGATCGAGCACGTTCACAGGGAATGTCTGTACAACTTCCTGTATGTAGAACATACCGAGCCAATGTTCGATCGTGCGACTCACCCCGGAATCATCGGCCGTAAACAGATCATCCGTCCATTCAACGGGAATAAGCGAGAAGCCTTTCCGCGCGAGTCGTTCGCTGAGCAAGAACGGCGCAGTGCGAAGTGTGTTTACCCGCAGTGTCGTCGGAAGAGGGCGGGAACAGGCAGCGACGAACTCTTCCCAACCGGGGATGATATCAGAATAGGTATCCAGACCACGACCAACACCCGCCTTCCTCACTCCTCTCCTTCGGCGATGATTGAGATCATCTCATCATGGACGCGACCGTTCGACGCCACAATTCCATCCTCCGGATCCAGTAGCATTCCTCCATCAAGGCTTGACACACGCCCTCCCGCCTCGACGATGAGCAGAACACCCGCTTGTACATCCCACGGCGAAAGCGAGCGATACCACGTCACGTCGAACCGGCCGGCGGCGACATATGAGAGATCGAGACAAGCCGAGCCGAAGGTACGCAACGAGCGTACATGCGGGATGAGAGCGGTGACTGTTGCGTGCGTGCGCAGAGCGTGTTCCGGACGGGAGGAGAGGCCGACGCCGATCACGGCACCATCAATTCCTTCATGTCCGCTTACGCAGAGCGAAGAACCGTTCAAGAACGCTCCCTTTCCAGCGATCGCCGAGAATAGTTCATCACGTAGAGGGTCGTAGATGCATGCCATCCTCGTCTGTAAATCGCGTACCAATGCCAACGAGATCGACAGCTGCGGGATCCCTCGTAGGAAGTTGTTCGTCCCATCAAGTGGATCGATGATCCACGTGTAGGGAGAATCTCCCCGCTTCCTCGCCCCTTCTTCTGACATTATCGCGTGATTGGGGAACGAATCTTCAATCGCGGCAACTAGAACCTCTTCGGAGTAGCGGTCGAACACTGTAACCGGATCGTGCCGATGTGCCTTCTCCTCCGCACCCTTTTCCGCGTGGATGCCGCCTCGCAGGATCGCTCCCACCCGTCGAATAGCAGCGGATGCCACCACAAGCGCCCGCTCTTCCATCTATCTGCCCACCCCCAGGCGCTCGGCAAACCAGTGCGGCAGACCGACATCTTCAATTCGTTGCATTACGGATTTCACATCGTATTGAACGCGCTTGAACAGCAGGGTGTGCCGACCAAGATCGACTATTGCATATGCGGTGCGAGGATCGCCGTCTCGCGGCTGCCCGACACTCCCCGGATTGATCAAGTACTGCCGACCGGGTACGAGCGCCATCGATCTGTTTGGGGGGACGAAGGCAACATGCTCGCCGGCGCGGACAAAACCGCCCTGGATGTGCGAATGACCGAACAGCCCGATTGGACGCGTAAGTAAGGGAAAGCTCTCGCGGGCTACGAATGTGTCCCGCATATACTCCCACAACGGACCACGCAAGCTTCCGTGCACAACGACGAATTCACCGCCGGTATGTATCTTCTCGAGACCTGTCAAGAACCCTACTTCACCCGCATCCAGTACAGTACGTGTCCATTCGATCGCAACACGCGCATCAGGGTTGAAATGATCGCTTGGAAACGCACCGACTGCAGCGCCGTCATGATTCCCTTGTACGCAGAATGCGTCTACCTCCCGCAAGCGCGCGATCACCTCGTTTGGCCACGGACCGTAGCCGACGAGATCGCCGCAACAGACGATGCGTTTCACTCCCTGTGAGTGGAGATCGGCCAACACCGCCTCCAACGCAGGGAGATTCGCATGCACATCCGCGATGACGCCGATCGACATCATCCGTTCAGCCTACCCCGCACTTGTGATATCGCCTCTTCGACAAGGGCGCGAGCCCGCTCCCGCAGCACTGCGACATCCTGAGCCAGACGCTCGGTTTCCTGCTCGTCATGCCGATGCGTCAAGTTGATTTTCACATTGAGTATGGCCGACCGCAACGCCGCGTCGGCCAGGTAGGTAGCCACGCCCACATCGCTGATGCTGTGACGCGTACCCAACGGAACAAGTCGGCGTAGGGCGTCGAGAAGTTCAACCGCACGTTTGGCCGTAGCGAGCGGTACCTCGGTCGCCCGCTGCAATGCCTGTGCAATCGCCGTCGGACGCCTTTCGTCGGTCCGATCGATGCGATATGCAGCCATTACGGCATCAAACGCCTCCTCATCTGCTGTTGCCAGTTTGAGGAAATCCTCTTCGAAAACAGAAAACTCGCTGTTGAGGGCGGTCAGTTCCTCTCCCTCATTCTTTTTGAGGGCGAGGCTACACACCATACGTCCGAGATCGGCGGCGATTGCTCCAGAAAGCGCGGCCACACTCCCCCCTCCTGGCGTCGGCCTTGCCGATGCAAGATCGTTCAAGAAACCGTCGATCGAGCGTGACCGCATCTCTGTCATCTATTCCTCTCTCTCCCAATAGACACGCACGAGTTGATCGCGATCGGCGCGTTTCACAGCCAGTTCTCCCTTACATGCATGGGTGATCGCTTTGCCGATCCTCATCGCCAGGTGACCGTTGGTGACGGCTATCTCCACTTGCCGGAGATCACCGTCATCGATCCACATGATCCTTTGCAACGGACGTGCCGCCGTCGCAGCAGAGGTTTGGTTATGCACGATGTTCATGATCTCTTCACGATGCTTCCCCAGATAGGCGCCGCGTAGTCGCACCAAACCTCCTGGATAGCGATCGATCTCCCGTCTGCATGCCGGACAGTTGATTTCGTCAAACGGCGGCTGAAGCGGGTTCGCCATTGCCTGCCAGCGACCATCACAATACACAAGACCACAACGCGGGCAACGCGTCGGTTCAGGATACTTCTGTGACTCATGATAGGGATTGGCGGTTCCTTTCCCCACCACGGTACGCCGGTCACCCTCTCGCATACCGATCACCTCGATATACATGATAGGTCACCCGCGCCGGGAAAAGAAAAGAGGGACAAGCGTGTCTCGTTGTCCCCTCACCACGCAAAGATTGTTACTCTTTCTTATCCTTATCCCCCAACAACTTGCCCATGTAGGCGATCGCCTCACCAACGGTGGAGATCTTCTCCGCGTCCTCATCTGAGATCTCTACGCCGAACTCATCCTCAAACTCCATAATGAGTTCCACCGTGTCGAGCGAATCGGCCCCTAGATCTTCCACGAACGAGGCCTCATCTGTGACCTCCTCAGGATCGACCATCAGTTGTTCGGAGATTATCGTACGCACTTTGCCCGCAATATCGTCCATCTTATGTATGCCTCCCTTTGCATTTTGCCCTGCTAGGGGTAAAGCCCCCCGTTTACGCCAATAACCTGCCCAGTTATATAAGAAGCCTGCGGCGAAAGCAAGAACGCCACAACTTGCGCCACCTCATCACTTGCGCCCTCCCGCTGCATCGGAATGCGCGCGAGATAACCGGAACGAACCTCTTCGCTCAGGGCGTCGGTCATGTCTGTCTTGATGAATCCAGGAGAGACGACGTTTACCCTGATCCCCCGACCGGCAACTTCTTTGGCTACACTGCGTGACAGTCCGATCAGGCCCCCTTTGGAAGCGGCATAGTTCGCTTGACCGACGTTACCCGTCTCCCCGACAAGTGAGCCAATACTAACGATCGCACCACTTCTCGCCTTCACCATATAGCGCAGGCAAGCGCGAATACAATTGTAGGCCCCTTGAAGGTTGACCATGATCACCTGTTGCCAATCAGCTTCGCTCATACGGAGCATAAGGCCGTCCCGCGTGATTCCGGCGTTATTAACGAGGAAATCGATGCGTTGTTGTGTTTCGTACACGTCGCGCACCGCGTCGTTCACTTGTTTCCCATCAGCGACATCTACCGGATAGAACCGGCAGCGATCCATCTCCTGTTCCAACGTTCGTCCCAGGTCACTGCCACGCGCGAAGACCGCGATGTCACACCCTTCACGGTGAAGCAGTTCGACAATAGATCTTCCGATCCCACGCGTACCGCCCGTCACGATTGCTACCCGCTCATCGAATCGCGCCATCAGCTCCCTCCTGAAACGAATAGAACTCGATCTCTTTCGCGATGCGCACACCTAACCCGGTCAACACCTTGCCCGGGCCGACCTCGATTGCAGAATCGATTCTCATTTGAACGAGCGATTCGATTACACGCACCCACTGCACACAGGCCGTGATCTGCGCCAGCAGCAGCCATTTGATCGTCGATGGATCTTTCTCTTCCCGGCCGCTGACGCCCGATATAAACGGACTAGCGGGCGCACGGAACCGCAGTCCATCGATCATCGGTATGAGCCCTGCTTCGGCCTCTGCCATCAACGGCGAGTGAAACGGTCCGGACACGTTCAGTCTGATCGCCCGTCCGCCCGCATCTTCGCAGGCATCCATCGCATGCAAGAGCGCTTCATCTGTTCCGGAGAGAACGACCTGCATCGGCCCATTGATGTTCGCAACGCTTATCTCGACATCGAGGTCATTACATATATCGGAAACCTGTTTCGCCGGCAGCTTCACGATCGCCGCCATCCCCCCTCCTGTGACCCGCCCCATCAACTTGCCACGCTCCATGATTACACGCAACGCATCGAGAGGTTCGAGCACACCGCAAGCGACGAGCGCGGCGTACTCGCCGAGGCTATGGCCAGCGACCGCTGCTGGTGTGATCCCCTTGTCCTGTAACGTCATGCATTTTACGATACTGTCGACAAGGATTGCCGGCTGCGCAGCGTCGGTCTGACGAAGACGGTCGAGATCCCTGTCGTCTATCCACTCTCTCAACGGAAGCCCACACTGCTCGGTGTAGGCATACAGATCGCGCCCGATCGGATGAGAGGTGGCTATCTGTTTAGGGATCGTCCCTTGCCCTGGGAAGAGGAACGCACGCTTTTCTTCTGTTTTCACAGTCTCACAACCACTGCGCCGTAGGTCGCACCCGCGCCGAATGCGGTCATCACTACGATATCGCCTGCATCGATTTTGCCCGCGCGCAGCGCCTCATCGAGGGCGATTGGTATGGAGGCAGCGGAGGTATTAGCCACTCGCTCAAGGTTGACTATCACCCGCGATCCATCGACTCTTAGCCGTTTGATGAGTGATTCGATGATTCTGATGTTTGCGTGATGCGGAATCACCCAATCGACATCGTCAAGTTCGAGCGAGGCCGCGGTAAGTGCGGCGCGGGTCGCTTTTTCCATCATCGGAACCGCACTGCGAAACACACCCGCACCTTCCATCTTGAGAAAATGGCCCCTGTCTCTCACCGTCTCCTCACTCGCCGGTTGAACCGTTCCGCCTGCAGGGAGACGGAGGAGAAGTGCCTTGCTGTTGTCGCCAAACAGGGCGCTGCCCAACACCCCTTCATCCGTTGCGCCCGCTTCAAGGAGGACAGCGCCGGCCCCGTCTCCGAACAGCACACACGTCTTCCGATCACTCCAATCTGTAACACGCGAGAGGGCCTCGGTACCGACAAGGAGAACCCGTTGATACAGGCCGGAGCGGATCAGGCTGTCGGCGACGGCCATCCCGTATACGAAGCCGGAACAACCAGCCTTCAGGTCGAAGAACGGCGTCTGATCGAGGCCGAGACCGGAGGCGATGAACGGTGCCGAGCCCGGGCAGATCATGTCGGGGAAGGTCGTTGCCACAATGAGTAGTTCAACTTGCTGCGGGGTTGCCCCGGCGGCGGCGAGTGCTTGCTCCGCAGCCACAATCCCCATCTCGGACGGCGATTCATCCGGAGATAGGTGGTAGCGCGTGTGAATGCCGGTGCGTCGTACGATCCATTCATCAGACGTGTCAACAATCTTCTCCAAGTCACGGTTCGTTACACAGTTCAAAGGCAGGTGACTACCGGTGCCAATTATCCTAGCCCCCATCGGCGCTCCATCCCGAGATTCCTTGTGCCATCGTCTCGTTCAAATGGCACTCTACCGCGCGGCAGGTTACGTCAATCGCCGACTCGATTGCTTCGGCGTCTGAACGTCCGTGCGCGATCACCACGCTTCCTCCTACCCCAAGTAGCGGCGCTCCCCCGAACCTGTTGTAGGACATCTTCTCGCGTAGCCGCTTGAAAACGGGACGCATCAGCAGAGCACCTAGCTTCGCTCTGGGGGTTTCTCTTACTCCATGCTTGATCAAATCGGTCACTGCTGCAATACCTCCCTCCAGTGTTTTGAGGAATACGTTTCCGATGAATCCGTCGCACACGACGACGTCAACCGGTCGCTCGGATAGAAGATAGTGGCCTTCTACATTGCCAACGAACGGCAGTGGACTGTCTGCAAGCAGGTCGAACGCGCGATGGATGAGCTTATTTCCTTTGGCCTTTTCCGTACCGATGCTGAGGAGCCCTATCCTCGGATCGGAAATCTCTAGTACATCACGGGCGTAGGTCAGCCCCATCAATGCGAAATGAAGAAGATGTTTCGGTGTGCAATCCACATTCGCACCCACATCAACTACCACGATCTCCTTGCCGGCAACAGTGGGGATCGTCGCCGCAATGCCCGGCCGTGGAATCCCCGCAATCCGCCCAACGATAAAGATTGCGCCCGCAACGACGGCCCCGGTGTTTCCAGGAGAGACGAAGCCGTCGACTTCGTGTTCTTTGAGTGCTATCAGGCCATTCACCAAGGAAGAGTCCCGCTTGCTACGGACAGCACGCACCGGTGATTCTATCATTGAGATCGTCTGCGAGGATGGGAGGATCGAGAATCGCTCGCCCTCATGTTCGTGCAGCCTCGCGA
>CAZBSW010000059.1:0-9058 GCA_964494835.1 uncultured Thermotogae bacterium | reverse complement strand
TCCAACCCGTCCCCGGGGACTCAAACCTCCCCGGGGACATTCCCTCTCGGTTCACTATTCACCGACCGTTGGATGCCACGCTTCTACGTTGTCTTTTTCTCGTACGTAGTTACCGAATCTCTGCACACGCAAGCCGCAACGGCGATCTCCACCCATGCACTTTCCCTACCGCCTCTCGATCAGGTTGCATCGCGTGCCCGATCGCGCAGAATACAGTATGGGAGGAGAAGAATGAGAACTGTACAAATTCTGTTCGTCATTGTAACCGGAATTCTTCTTGTGGCAACGCCAGCCGCCGCGCTTCAAGTAACACAGATTGAGTTCGATTTGCACCTTGCCGGTGGAAGCACCGGGGCATATTCGTTTCAAGTAATAAACAATGAAGCAGACACACAGGACGTAACAATCCATCTCGGCGACTGGACACGTACCGACACAGGAGACAACGACTTCCTTGCGCTTGACAGCGCTCGTTGGTTGTTCGGGCGTGTCTTCAAAAGCGGCGATGAGTTCGACATCAAATACGAGACTACCGCCCCCAGCAGCAATATCACGGTGAGTGGCACCTATACCTGCGGCAGCCCCGCGGCGAAGGGGAAGATCACAGGTGCATCCGAACTCATTACGTCCGCTGGGACAGCCACGGGCACAGTTATCTCCGGGCCGGTGGTAATCACGCGCACCGTTTCATCCACAGCGGATGATGTAACTGTCCTTGTCGATCTGCACGTGCAGGTTTTGCAGGACTTCACAGGCCTGCGGATCGACGAGATATTCTCCTCGCATGTCGATATCGAGTCGATCGACGCTGGTGGCGGCGAGTTCGCCACTGTATCGCGCTCGTGCGGCGACTGGATTGCGGTCTCACCGCAGACCTTCCGCATCGCTCCCGGAGATAAGCAGACAGTAAATTTCCGGGTGAATGTACCGGGTGATGCGTCCGGCATGTACTGGGCGATGATCTTCGTGCAGGGGGCGCCGCGGCCACAACAGCGTGCAGGTGCGACCGTTCTTGCCGTAGAGCGATTTGGAGTCAAGATTTACCAGACCGTACCCGGCACAGAGGTTCGAACGGGACGAATAGAGGGTGTGCGTAAGACAGGCAGCGAACCGTTAGCATTTGACGTCACGTTCTCAAACACTGGCAACGTACAGTTAACGCCGCAGGGCACGATCTCCATCATAAGTCAGAGCGGTAACACCGTACGCACTATACCGATCGAACAGTTCCCGGTCCTTCCCGGCAAGACACGCACTCTAACGGTCGCGGACAGCACGGATACCCCACTTGCTTCCGGAATCTATCGTGCGTTGGTGACAATCGATTACGGCGGGGACACCATCGCTGGTGGGACGCGGGATTTCCGCATTCAATAGCATTCTCATTACAAGAGAAGAGCGGCCCTCACATGAGGGCCGCTCGTGTTGTCCAAATCAGTTCTACGGTTCGCCCGGCCAGGGTCCAACAACGCCCTGTGCCGCCCATTCCATGGTGATGAGAGAATCGACCGACATCCACATTCCTTCCGGGACCTGCAAGTTCCCTTTGCGATCGTAGACCGGACCCTGGAACGGGTCGAAGGTGATGCCGGGGTCGCCCATTTGGTTTAGGCGGGTCTCGACGAGATCATATGCACTGATCTTGCCCAAGGTGGGGTGATCGATCATCACCGCTTTGAGTTTGTCCACATACGCCGGATTGATCGGCATACCCGCCTGTGCTCCCATCTCCACCGCGCCCTGCTCAAGCAGCCACCAGTAGTCGACATTCTGGATATTGTGCGCGGTGTAGACACCATCATAGACCTTCTGCAGGAAATCTTCGTAGATCTTGTCCCAATGGACAAGCTCGCCTGAGACGCAGTATTCCGGGCTGAATTTGTACATCGGAGAATAGTGAGCGAAGCTCATCAGCCCACTCTCAGCCGCAACCTGCACGACTGTAGGCGAATCCTCGGTAAAAGCGAACGCGTCGCACCCCTCGGCAATCAGTGCCTCCGCCGCCTCTTTAGCCGCGGCAGGGTCAAACCAAGATTCGATCCAACGTACGTGTATCTCCGCATCGGGGTTGACTTCGCGAACTCCAATGGCAAACGCATCCAGATGGCGTTTCACCTCAGGAATCGGGAATGCCCCGACGTAAGCGACCTTCCCTGTCTTGGTGAGCGCACCTGCCATCAGCCCATTCAGATAATACACCTGATAGAAATCGGCCATGTAGGTAGCCAAGTTCGGTTCACGTTTGAAGCCAGAACAATGAGCGAAGATCACGTCTGGGTACTTCTGGGCCGCTTCCACCGTTCCATCCATGAATCCAAAGCTGGTGGTGAAGATGACGTTGCAATGTTCGTCATTCACCAGCTTGTCGATCGTTGGGCCTACGTCCCCCTCAGGAACGTTCTCTACATACACCGTTGTCAACCATGGGAACTCTTTCACCAGGATCTGGCGCGCAACATCGTGCGCATGGCTCCAGCCATAGTCTCCCACCGGTCCGACATATACGAAACCCGCCTTGAGCGGAGTTCCTGGCACATACTCAGCGGCCATCGCCACCAGGCCGCCAACCAATACCATCGCCAATACAGCAACCAGCAGAACTTTCTTTTTCATTTCTACCTCCTCGAAAGTGCGCATATCTTCCTCCTGGCTCTCTCTTCTCCTCATCACCTCCTTATCTATTGTTCTCCCCTTGTATACGGTAACGTGAGCGCCGCGGGCGCCCCCATTCGCTTGTGTAACGTGCCGCGTGAGACGATGACGAGAATGATAATCGCAAACGCATACGGCATCGCCTTCAGGAATTCGGGAGAGATCCATGCCTGCAGGCGATACGATAGGTGATATAGAGCAGCGAACAGATACGAGCCCAGGAGCCCGTACAGCGGGTTCCAAAACGCAAAGATGGTGAGCGCAATCACGATCCAGCCCATCCCTCCCGTCATCCCCTCAGTCCATGCGGGTCGATAGCCTAACGACAGGTATCCTCCCGCAACCCCGGCGAGGATTCCACCAACGATCACGCACAGATAGCGCACGCGGGTAACATTCACCCCAAGTGAATCGGCAGTAGCCGGGTCCTCTCCCACTGCGCGAATCGTTATCCCAATCCGTGTGTGAAACAGAACATACCACATGAGTGGAGCGAGAAGCATAGCAATGTACACAAGCAGGTTCTGCCCCTTGAAGAAGCCGGGTCCGATGACGGGTATGACCGACAGACCGGGAACCGTTATCTTATGCAAGGAAGAAAACAACGGCAGTCCCACCCACTTGCGCCCAAGCACGCCGGCAAGGCCTATGCCAAGCATAGTAAGAGCTAGCCCAGAGACGACCTGATTCGCTTTCAGCGTGATTGTCGCAAACGCGTGGATGACGGAGAACGCCCCACCTACCACGCCCGCAACGAGGACTCCCAACCACGGATTGCCGGTAGTATAGGCAGTGACAAATGCGCTATATGCGCCCATGATCATCATGCCTTCTATCCCAAGATTGAGCACCCCGGATCGCTCCGCGTAGATCTCACCGAGCGTTCCCAACAGAAGCGGTGTACCGTAGGCAAGCGCACGACTGAACGTCGATACAAACCAACTCTCCCACCCCATCAATGCCTCCGTAAAGAAATCTTGTAGTGCATGAGCAATTCGCTTCCGATCAAGAAGAACATAATCAAACCGTTGAACACATCGATCAGTTGAAATGGAAGCTGCAACGAGACCTTTATCACGTCACCACCGGCCATCAGAACTCCGAAGAGAAGCGCGGTTATGATCACCGCGAGCGGGTTCTTCCGCGCCAGCCAGGCGACGATTATCGCCGTATAACCATACCCCATCGAAATCTGAGTCGGGTCAAGCAAACGCAGGTGCACGCCAGCCACCTCACCCACACCGGCGAGGCCGGCGAATCCACCGGAAATGATCATGACAACAAGCGTTGTCTTGAGTTGACTGATGCCGGCAAATCTTGCCGCATGCGGATTCTCCCCAACCACTCTGATCTCAAACCCACTCTTGGTGCGGTTGACCATAATGTACGCCGCCAGTGCCAGGATGAGTCCCAGAAGGAGGGTGGGCCAGTGGATGTGTGTACCGCCGATCGTCGGAATCTGCGCCGCCTGCGGAAACTTATCGGTATATGCGAACCCACGCATGGTCGGTCCCTTCCATGGGCCATGAATCAGCCACAGGACGATGTACATCGCGATGTAATTCATCATCAGGGTAGTGATGACATCGTTTATTCCAAGTCTCGCCTTCAACACCGCCGGTATCAGCCCCCACAGCGCGCCGCCAATGAACCCGGCGGCAAACATCACCGGAATGACCATCGGCCCGTGAAGCCCGGAGAAGAGAGCAACCCAGGTGGCGGCAACCGTGCCAAGGAGGAGCTGACCATCGGCGCCGATATTCCAGAACAAGCCACGAAAGGCAACTGTCAGGCCAACACCGATGAGGAGGAGGGGGATCGCACGCCGAAGCGTTTCGGCAAACCCATGCCAACTGCCGAGCGCCCCGCGCAGAATGGCGCCGTACGCCTGAATCGGAGATACGCCGAACACTGCAAAGAAGACCCCCGCAACGATAAAAGCAGCAATGATTGCGATCACCGATACAGTGAGTATCGTACGCCCCGATGGAAGAGGTCGCCTTTCTATGTGAAGCCAACTAGGCGCGTGCACTATGCGTCTCCCGACTGTCTTGTCCCTGCCATCATCAGGCCAAGCATTTCGAGCCTTGCTTCATCGGCTGCAACCGTCCCCATTACCTTGCCATCGAACAGAACGAGTATACGGTCGGACATGGACATGATCTCTTCCAGATCCTCGGAGATAAGGAGTATTGCCGCACCGCGCTCTCGTTGTTTGAGCAATATCTGTCGCACCTGTTCCGTGGCGCCCACATCGAGTCCGTAGGTGGGATGAGCAGCAATTATCAATCGCGGCTCGCCGGCCAATTCACGCGCAAGGACGACGCGCTGGATATTCCCTCCTGACAGGAGTTTGGCCGCCGTTTTGTCGCTCGGAGCGGAGATCTGGTAATCGGCCATCGCTTGACGCGCATTACCATCCGCCACTCTCTTATCAAGGAATATTCCGTGCGAAAACTCACCCCGGCGATAGCTCTTCAGCATGAGGTTTTCGCAAATGCTCATATTGGCCACGGTCCCCATACGGATACGCTCCGATGGCACGTGCGCCACGCCCAGGTCGGCAATTGCACGCGCCGACCAATTGGTAACCTCTTCTCCTCCTACAACGACCTTACCTTTCGTCACCCGGCGCAGTCCGGTCAGCACCTCTGCCAGTTCCGATTGCCCGTTCCCTGATACGCCAGCAACCCCAAGGATCTCCCCCTCACACATAGTAAATGCCACGCCGCGCAACGCGGGAAGAGCACGATCGTTCAACGCATGCAGATTATCCACCTGTAACAGACAATCGCCCCGTTGTAGCGCGGCCTTCTCCAAACGGAAGACCACTGCACGCCCGACCATCGACTCGGCAAGCTCAGGCTTGCTCGTATCCGCGGTGTCGACCGTCGCGATTGTCCTTCCCTTGCGCAGCACGGTCACCCGATCGCTTATCTCCATCACTTCGTCTAGTTTGTGCGTGATGAAGATGATCGTTAGACCGTCGTCGACTAGCGTTCGCAGAGTCGAGAAGAGTTGCTCTACCTCTTGCGGAGTGAGAACACTCGTCGGCTCGTCCATGATCAGAATGTCAGCATCACGGTACAAGGCTTTGATGATCTCTACTCGCTGCTGTTGTCCCACAGCAAGCTGCCATGCCTTCACTTGCGGGTCTACCGCCATTCCATAGTCCCCTGCGATCTTGAGGATCTTCTTACGCGTTTTTCGCAGGTTCAAGAACGGCCCCGTCCCCTCATCGAGGCCGAGGATGATGTTCTCTTCTACAGACAGGGTAGGCACGAGATGAAAGTGCTGGTGTACCATACCAATGTGATAATCAAGGGCAACACGCGGAGAGGGTATTCGAATCGGATCACCGTTCAGGAGTATCTGCCCTTCGTCCGGTTGATATAGTCCATACAGGATGCGCATCAATGTTGTCTTCCCGGCTCCGTTCTCACCGAGGAGACAATGAATCTCCCCACGACGAACCACCAGGTCGACGCCATCATTGGCTACAACGCCGGGGAATCGCTTGACGATGCCATGCAATTCAATGGCGTTATCGACTAGAGCGTTCAGATTTACTCCTTATAACCAAAGCCTTTACGACAGTTACTGAAAACTATCATAGTGATCTGGACTTACGAGGTCAACACTGCAAACGCATTGTGTGCTCTCACTTAACTTGTGGGAAGAGATCAAGAATCAGGGCATTGACCGGAAGAGACGGGTGTCTCTGGCTTGTCGCACGATGGAGAAACAGCACCCCGCCTGCGGATGAAGAGAAAAAGCACCAAACACAAACCGGCAAGAGAAACGCCGCTCCACAATAGTGGCGCGCTTCCCATCCCCATTCCTCGTGCCATGAGCGCAATCCCGATGACACTCACCACGACACCGAACCGATATGCGAACAGGTGCATCTCTCCTCCGTCGAACGTATCAGGTTGGCGATCGGATCGCACTATTATGATAGCCACAGGACCTCACTCTTGTTTGGTCATCCGTCCGGATTGCGGGTGATCCCGGATCGTTTTCAGGCGGTCGTTGTCTCATCGCGTGATGTGACTATAATATCAGGCATGGCAACACTCGACGATCTGGCCAGAACACTCGGAATTTCTAAACGTGCAGTGCGTTTTCGTGTAGATGCGGTAAGCGACCTGTTGAACAAGTACATCTCCCACGGCGAGAACAACCGCCTAATATTCACCGGAGAAGCGGTATTCATTTTGCGTCGGTTAGAGCAGCTTCGCCTAGAGGAACGGCTTCCGATCCACAAGGCTGCTGATAGGTTGCGAGACGAATTGCAGCACGGGGGACAAGGCGAAGATGTGATCGATGACAAACTCGGTCTCGAGGTGAAACTGGAGTATCTGTCGCAAGTGATAGACGCGCTCCGTAATGACCGGGACTACTGGCGAAGCGTTGCCGAGACGGTACAGAGCATCCTCCCTCCCGATCGGATGTGGGTGAGTAAGCTCTTTCCCGCTCTACCAAACGACCCCCGCTTGAATTAAGACGAGGGTGTTTGCCATCAGTCGAATCGACGAAGAAGCTTTCTGCTCATTGTCAGCCTTACATCACGTATGCCAGGGCTCACTCCCCACGGCGGCCCAGGGAGGTACACGCGCGTCTCCTTCTCTTTTGCTAGTGGCGCGGGAATCCATCTTCTCCATCCTCTTTTCCTCGCTTTTGTTTCTCATCGTACATCCTTGCATCCGCCTCGGCGAGGATCTCTTCTATCGATCTCTTCCCGCTGGGAATCCAATGGGCACTTCCGATGGAAAGTGTTACCGGGAATGGGATCAGTTTGTTTGCTCGGTTTCGCTTGTTCACCGCTGCCTCAATGCGTTCTTTGATCGCCTTGGTCTCTCCGTCGGTCTCCAGGAGAACGAGCAGAAACTCATCTCCGCCGTAGCGAACGACAAGATCCGTCTCTCTTACCTGTTCAACGAGAAGCCCTGCCATCGCCTGCAGCACCCTGTCGCCTGTCTGGTGGCCGTATGTATCGTTTATCTCCTTGAAATGGTCGACATCCATCATCAGGAATCCGATAGGATGATCGTAGCGTTTGGATCGTACCAGTTCTTGCTCGATCACCTGGTTGAAGTAGCGGCGGTTGTACACATCCGTCAGTGGGTCGCGCATCGCTTGGTTGCGCAGTCGCTCTTGCAGGCGAATGCGACCGATCGCCTGGCTCGCGTACCCAAGGAGCAGATCTAACAGGCGTGCATCATCTTTTGTAAACGCGTTCTTCTCTTTCGATACGACTTGGAAGACGCCGAACTCTCCGATCGGAGCGCTGATCCCCGATTGGAATGACGAGTCCGTCGGCTTGGCATCCGGAACTTCACTGAAAGAACCGAAGACATACGTCTCTCCACTCTGGTAGGTCTTTGCCGCCAATCCCCCCTCAGACAAGCTCGTCTCTTGACTCACCTCCGGTGGCAGATGTGATGACGTTGCCATGACTACCAGTCGGTCGCCGACAACGATATCCAGTGAGCAAAGCGCAAAATCAAGGATCTCCTCAGCGGTGGCCACTACGATACTGTAGATTTCATCCTCGTTCCTACATTCCTCCAAGCGGTACGCGGTTTCGTGGAGGTATTCCACCTTACGATACGTAGCAGACAATGCCTGTTCAGCAGCTAGCCTCTCCGAGACGTCAAGTGTGATTGAAACGAGGTACGGCGTGTTAACCAAGGTGAATCCGGCGCCGTGAACCTCGACGTCAAATTCCGTCCCGTCCTTCTTGACATTCACCGAATGACTGACAAACCGGCCCTTCTCCTTGATCGCTCGCTTGAAATTGGTGAAGCCATGAAAATAGTCGGGGTGAATCAACTTTGCTGCCGACATTCCAATCAATTCCTCGCGCTCATATCCATACATACGGCATGCGGCTTGGTTCGCGTATGTTATTCGCCCTTCAACGCTGAAGATCAATATGGCATCGGTGGTCGAGTCAAACACAATTCGAAACTGTTCCTCGCTCTCCTGCAGGGCTTTCGCCCTGCGAGCCACCTGTCGTCTCAGGGTGAGCATCCACCCGACAGACCCGATCGCTGCCAGCCCCAGCCCAACGATGATGCCAATAATGATTTGCAGTGTCTGTCTCGACATGTGGTGGTCGTTCTCCAAATGGATCCACTTCTGGGTAATTGCGTCTTTTTCGCTCTGCGAAATGTGTGCCAGCGCGCCCCGCACGATTTCGTTCAACTCCGGCCAATCACTGCGTGAGGCAAACGACAGGTTGGTATAGTATCCACTCTCTCCTGCTACGTGCAGATTGGTTATTCCTTCCTGCTCGATGTAGTAGATCGCCACCGGCAGTGTCGCCACCATTGCGTCATCCATTCCTAGAGAGACTTTGCGCAAGCCTGTCGCCACATCTTGGACCGGATCAATGTGGACG
>CAZBSW010000058.1:0-9077 GCA_964494835.1 uncultured Thermotogae bacterium | reverse complement strand
ACGGTGCTCTGAGCAGCCTCGCCCACAGCGGGGTAGAAGGTGACACCCCTCGCCATGTCGAGCCCAAGATAGGTCAGGAATATGATAGAAAGCAGAACAATGACGCCGAAAGCCAGACGTTGAGCTACGAACAAACCGAGTGACCTGGAAAGATGAGAGGCTCTCTTATCGCCCACTAGGGGATCCTCACCGCCTCGAGCACCGCTCCTTCCCGTATGCGATGTTCGTTGCGGATGTAGGTATAATCCAGCAGAACAGCATTTTCGCACGCATTCCGTGTTGCATGTTTGGCTTGTGCAATGCGAGCACGTACCGCCCGTGCACAAGCACGCGAGTCATCCGGATAGGTAGGATGCAGCGAGAGGTTATTTGCTTGGTCCAAACCTTCCCTTGCGCATGCTTTGAGGGCTTTTCCAAAGTCTCTGCCGATGTGGTCTATGGCTCCTCCTCAATGCTCCTTCTCGCAGGTAAGGTTTATGGTAGCAGTCTATCTTCTCTTGTTCTACCCACGTCGAGAAAATGCCGGAAGACACGGGTCAGTACGTGCGACCGAGTTGCGGGAAGGCATACTTGAAAGGACAATCCGATCTTGTACGAAAACGTGCTCCAGAAAAGGGAGGAGCGGTGAGCAGCAACAGAAGGTCGGTGTCAGTATATTTTGCCCTTGCCTGTGCAATGCTCATCTGGGGGCTATCCTTCCTGGTGACAAAAGAGATCGTCTCCTTAATACCCGTATTCACACTCCTATTCCTCCGGTTTGCCATCGCCTCAGTCCTGCTCGGCGTGATCGTAGGGCTAACGGGAAGTCTTTGGCTTCCGAGGCGCGATCTCCTCGTCCTCGCCGGATTATCCGCTCTCAGCCCGGTAGCGTATTTTCTGTTCGAGACGTACGGTATCGCCAACACTCAGCCGAGCCACGTATCGGTGATCATCGCCGCCATTCCCACCAGCGTCTTCCTTATCGCATGTCTCAAGAGACAGGAGCGGGCGACGTGGAAGAAGAGCATCGGCCTACTCGTCGCCTATGGTGGAATCTTCTCGTTGGTCTTGTCCGGCCTGCATCAGCCAGGGGCGACTGTGTTCGGAGACTGTCTCGTGTTGGGCGCAGTGGCGTGCGCAGCGGTGCGCACGGTGCTCATCAAGGACGTTCTTCTGCGCGTAACTCCGCTTCAACTCACGTTCTATCAGTTCCTATTCTCGCTTCTGTTCTTTGGACCGGCGGCCGCAACCGACGGCTGGGGTTGGGTGGCGGCGATCACGCCAGCGCAGGTGCTCGGAATTCTGTTTCTCGGGGTTCTCTGCTCCGCTGGCGCCTTCCTGGCGTTGCATTATGCACTCAGCTACTTGTCGGCGACGCAAGTGGCGGCATCGGCGAATTTCATCCCAATCATTACCCTGTTTGCCGAGATGCTGATCATGGGGACCGGCGTCAGCCTGTTGAAGGGACTGGGAACCGCCGCGGTGATCGGCGGCGTCATGCTGATACAGCTGGGGGGCCGAATCCGAAGACCGATGACCATGTTGGATGAGGGGTGAAATCGGTGATACCCACGTACGAACGACGTCTTTGGCAAGGTATGAGGCTTCATCCGACGCGGGCGCGGCGGGTTGCTCACCTTGCTTATCCGGTGGCGTTGGGCATGATCTCGATCACCCTGCTCAGTGTGGTCGACACCGCGATGCTCGGTCACCTGGGATCGCTTCCGCTTGCCGCCGCCGGCATCTCCGGTGTCGGCTACTTCGCCCTTGTATTCTCATTATCTGGGATTGGGGTCGGGGTGCAGACGCTCACCTCGCGACGCTTCGGTGAAACGGTCTATGTCCAGTGCGGGCGCGTGCTGAACGCCGGCCTCATTCTTGCCGTCATCTTAGGAGTGCCTTTTGTCATCGGCGGCGCGGCGATTGCGCATGTCCTCTCGCCCCTTCTCTCACAGGAAGGCGATGTCGTAAGTCTCGGTGAAGTCTACCTTCGCTATCGTTTCCTTGGCGCTGTCTTCCTGCTGATAAACATGGTCTATCGCGGATTCTTCAACGGGCTTGGGGATACTAAACAGCAGATGACCTCGGCGATCGTCGTAACGGTTGCCAACATCTTGCTCGACTACGCGCTCATCTTCGGCCACTTTGGTCTGCCGCGGATGGGGATAGCTGGTGCGGCGATTGCGTCCACGATTGCTACCGGTCTGGGCACGGCCTACTTCGGCATCGTCAGCATTACCCGAAACTACTGGACGGAGTATCGGCCATATCGTGACTTACGCCAAGCACTCCCGCATGTCGGGCCAATCATGCACCTCTCCCTGCCTGTCATCGGACAACGCCTCATCTCAAACGGCAGTTTCTTTGTGTTTTTCTCGATCGTTGCCCGTATCGGCACGCTGGAACTTGCTGCGAGCAACGTCATCCGTTCTGTGCTCGGTCTGTCGATCATGCCGGCCATTGGGATCGGAGTGGCCGCCTCGACACTGGTCGGCCAGAACCTGGGCGCGAAGCAGCCGAGTGAGTCGGAAGCATTCGCATGGGAGTCGGTTAAACTCGCCGGTTACCTGATGGCCGTGATCGGCCTTCTATTCGCCGCGTTTCCGAAGCTGATCTTCATGATCTATACGGGCGACCCTGCGGTCATTGCCATCGGCCGCGCCCCGCTCATCTATCTCGGGTTGACACAGGCATTCGGCGGTATCTCACTGACGTTGGAGCAATCGCTCCAGGGCGCTGGGAACACGCGCTACGTCATGCTCGCCGAGATAGGAGTGTGCTTGCTTCTCTATCTTCCGGTTGCCTATCTGTTCGGCGTCCACCTGCAATTCGGACTCACCGGCGCCTGGCTGGGGGAGCTCATCTATTGGTCGTCGCTGGCGGCGCTGATGTCCTGGAAGTTCCGCGCCGGGGGGTGGAAGGAGATACGTGTATAACCGTATGCGAAGCAGCAAAGAAAGAACGGCACGCGTACTAACAAACGCGCCGTTCTGATTAATTGAGTGACTATTCGTTTATTGCTTGCTATACAACGACAACGTCTTGTGCCTGTGGTCCCTTGTCGCTCTGGACTACGGTAAACTCTACGCTTTGGCCGTCTTCCAGCGAGCGGTAGCCTTCGCCACGGATCGCCCGGAAATGAACGAAAATGTCTTCACCTTGCTCGCGCTCGATGAAGCCATATCCTTTACTGTCATTAAACCACTTGACGGTACCGGTCTCACGATCTGCCATGTATCTCACCCCCGTGCAGCAAGTTGAATCGAGGCAGAACGTTTGAAGCCGACAATCAAGCCGTACTATTGGTGAAACGACTGCCACTATCCCGCAAAGAATACAACAGCTCTGGATCGTTGTCAAGATTAGTGTGAATGGCCGGGAAGGCGTCGTGACAGGCTGCGAGGGAGCCGCTGCCTAATAGTCCAGAATTTGCGACAAGAACAGCTTTGTCCGTTCGTGAGTTGGATTGTGAAAGAACTCCTCGGGTGTATTCTCCTCCACGAGCTGTCCGTAATCGAAGAATATGATTCTATCCGCCACTTCGCGTGCGAAGCCCATCTCATGAGTGACCACTATCATGGTCATCCCGCTTGTGGCCAATTCCTTCATTACGTCCAGCACTTCCTTAATCATCTCTGGGTCCAGCGCCGAAGTCGGCTCGTCAAACAGCATGATCTTCGGGGTCATTGCCAGCGCACGGGCAATGGCGACTCGCTGCTGCTGACCACCAGAGAGTTGCCCAGGGTACTTGTGTGCCTGTTCTGGAATGCCGACGCGGTCGAGGAGTTCCAGCGCTATCTGTTCAGCCTTGCTCTTCTTCATCTTTAGCACCCATATCGGAGCAAGCGTGACATTCTGCAAGACAGAGAGGTGGGGAAACAGGTTGAATTGCTGGAAGACCATGCCGATCTCGCGCCGGATGGCTTCGATGTTGCGCAGGTCGTTTGTCAACTCTATGCCATCTACGATGATCTGTCCCCGTTGGTGTTCCTCCAGGCGATTGATCGTGCGAATGCACGTGGATTTGCCGGAGCCGGAGGGTCCGCAGATTACCACTACCTCTCCCTTCTGCAGGGCAAAGGTTATCCCTCTCAGTGCGTGAAAATCTCCGTACCATTTATGTACGTCGCGGTAGATGATGATCTCTTCGCCACCTGTTGCAGACAAAGTTTTTCCCCTCCTAACGTTCTCCTACTCCCAGCGTCTTCTCGATCCTCCGGCTGATGTAGGACATTGAGTAGCACACAATCCAGAATACTACGCCGATAAAGACGTACAACTCGAATATCGTTCCTCGCCATTCCAGGTTACCCATTATGCTGCGCGTGATGTTGAGAAGTTCAAGGATCGCGATGAAGCCGAAGAGAGTGGTGTCCATGAACAGTGCGATAAACTGTCCGACGATGGCCGGGATGACTAGGCGCAGTGCTTGTGGGAGGATGACGAGAATCGTGGTCAGCGTTTTGTTGAGGCCTACCGCGTAAGCAGCCTCATATTGCCCTTTCGGGATAGCCTGCAGCCCACCGCGGATGTTCTCCGCCATATACGCAGCAGTGAATGCGGTGATCGTCATCATTGCCCGGATTACCAGGTCAGGCCTCACGTTAGCTGGGAGAAGCAGTTGGAGCATGATGCTGGCCATGAACAGCAGGCTGATCAGCGGTACACCACGGACTAACTCGATGTAAGCCGTACAAACGAGGCGGATCGCCGGCAGCTTGCTCCGCCTCCCAAGGGCCAACAACACGCCTATCGGAAATGATAGTACGATCCCGACCACCGCTCCCATCAGATTCAGCATGAATCCCCAGCTTGTCCTCGGCTTTATGACAGGGAGGGCGCCGCCCACACCGTTGAGAATAACAAGACTGACGGGGAGTGATAGAATCCATAATCCGATCTCCGCGCGCTTATACCACCGAGCCCCTTTTCCAAGGTAAGCCAGGCCAAAACCAATGCCAATTGTAAGTGGTATTCCGAGAATCCATGCGCGGGTCACCCATGGAAACGGAAGGACGGCCAATGCGATCGACACCAAGCCGACGGTCGTAGAGATCCGTCGCATCAGACTCCCCCGCAATCTGCTGCTTAGCCCAAGCAATAATGCGATAATGTACACCGTAGTCCATACACGCCATAGGTCTTCGCGGGGATACGTACCGACCAAGAGCAGCTTTAGATTGGCGGGAATTACCTCCCAACGTGCGCCCATTGCCCACTTAAAAAGGGCGAACACGACGGTTACGATCACCGCTGCAGACAAGACGGTGAGAACGGCATTGAACCAACTGCTGAAGAGGTTCTGCTTTAGCCACCGAAGGACGGGAATCCTCTCACTAGGGGGAGCGAGCTGGGTATCGAGGGGGTAAGTGGTCTGCCGTTCCTCATCCATGATTAGTGCTCCACCAGTTTCATGCGTCGGTTGTAGTAGTTCATGAACAGGGAAGTGAGTAGGCTCATTGTAAGGTAGCTTGCCATAATTAGCAGGATCATCTCGACCGCACGCCCGGTCTGGTTGAAGATCGTTGTTCCCACATTCATTAGATCGTAGTAGCCGATCAGAATCGCAAGGCTGGAGTTCTTAGTGAGGTTAAGGTACTGGCTGGCCAGAGGGGGGATGATGACGCGCAGTGCCTGGGGGAAAATCACGAGACGAAGAACCTGTACCCTGTGTAACCCCACCGCCTTGGCCGCTTCTGTCTGTCCCTTGCTGACCGACAGAATTCCGGCGCGCACGATCTCGGCGATGAATGCCCCAGTATATACCGATAATCCCATAAGAAGTGCGGTGAATGACGTCGATAACCAGAGACCACCTTCGAAGTTGAAGCGGTTCAACACTGGTACTGTTAGAGTCAGTGGATTCCCAGGTGTGAGAAACCATCCTCCAACCCCGACCGACACAAGGGAAATTACCGCCCAGATGATCGGTAGTCCCGGGCGGTCCGCGCGCTTGAGCTGTACGCGGCGAAGCATGTATACGATGACAGCTAAGGCCAGTCCGCCCGCGAGGTAGAACATCCATGTGGTAAATGAATCTGTCTGCGTTACCCAAGTCATGTACACACCTCGCCGAGTCAGGTAGATCGGGCCCGGCAGTCTGATGCTGTTCTTGACCATTGGCAGCGCCGTTAGCATTACCGCGAAATACCAAAAGAACAGCTGTACGAGCAATGGGATATTGCGGATGATCTCCACGTACAGCCCGGCCAGCTTCTTTACGAGCCAGTTGCTCGACAGGCGGGAAATGCCAACCACCGTCCCAATGACCGTGGCCAAAACGATGCCGATCGCCGCGACTCGGATCGTGTTAACGATTCCAACCAAGAAGGCGTAACCGTTGACATCAGTTGGGCTGTAACGCAGACCTTCCGAGATGGGGAACCCGGCCGTATTCTTGAGGAAGCCAAACCCGATCCTTAAACCACTTGCACGTAGGTTGGTTTGCAGGTTGTTGAACAACCACCATATACCGACAGCGATTACCGCAAGGGACAAAGCCTGACCTATCACGCGCAACACACGTACATCGCGCCAAAAAGGGATCGAATGGGAGGAAGCGCTCTTATTGCTCAATAGTCACTCCTTCCATGGACCTAGAATAGAGTACAGCCCGCCTCGCAAGCAGGCTGTACTCGTGGTTATTATTCTACCGCCATGCTGGGCAGTAAATCAGCCCGCCGTTTGTCCACAGATCATTGAGTGATCCGGCGCGAGGGATATTCAGGCCATCGGGGCCCAAGTTGCGATCGTAGATCTCGCCGTAGTTGCCGACCGCCAGAATGACGTTCACCGCCCAATCCTCGGCCAGGCCCAGCTTCGCACCCATTCCGCCTTCCAGACCGAGGAAGCGTCGGATCTCAGGGTTTGTGCTGTTAAAGGTGGCCACGTTCGCCTGTGTGATTCCGTGCTCTTCGGCGAAGAAAGTGGCGAAGATCGTCCACTTGACGATGTCGTACCACTCATTGTCGCCGTGGCGAACGACCGGTCCCAGAGGTTCCTTGGAGATCGTATCGGGCAGAATGACATGATCGGCCGGCACGTCAGCGGTGGTCCTAAGCGATGCCAACTGGGATTTATCGCTGGTGTAGCAGTCACAGCCCCCGGCATCATAGGCGCCAAACGCCGCTTCCGTATCGGCAAATACCTGACTGTTGAACGATAGTCCGTGCTCTCGGAACGCGTCAGCCAGGTTGCCCTCTGTCGTCGTCCCCGATGTCACACAGACCGTGGCTCCATCCATGTCCTCGATCGAGTTAATGCCATCAGCCTTGCGGACGATGAACCCCTGCCCATCGTAGAAAGTGGTCGGACAGAAGTCTAGCCCAAGGTCCTTAGAATCGCGCGTGAGCGTCCAAGTGGTGTTGCGAATCAACACATCGATCTGACCGGTCTGTAGTGCGGTGAGTCGTTCCCCTGCGGTCAGAGGAATGAACTCCACATCCACGCCGATTGCCGCAGCGATCGCTCGGCCATAATCGACATCAAAACCACTGTATTCGCCGGTGGTCGTATCCAAGAAGCCAAAGCCCGGTAACACCGCATTGACGCCTACTATAAGCTTGCCTCGGGCGAGAATGGTCTCCAGAGTCTGTTGACCCACCAGGCTGACGGAAACAGCCAATACTAACAAGACACCAACAACAAGCATCCTTTTCAAGGCTACCTCCTTATCAACTTCAAGCAACCCTCCCCTTAACGCAGCGACTTCATAACAGAAGTTTCTACTACCGTATCACCTCCCACCTCTTAGAGATATCGACACACCACGCCCCCTCGAGGATCGTCCACATATCGCGGCCGTTCGTCCCGTCGCCTCGCGAGAGATGTCAAGCACATATCATCTGATTGGTAATTCTTGCCGATGTTCAACAGTCACTCCTAAGAACACTGTATGAAACATCCGTTCCACCTTACTTCTGAGCAATGGAGAAGTCAATCGTTCGCAAACGTGTCAAATGGGTTTTGCCGGCCGAATACCGACTATGTATAGTCTTGCTCGTTTGCGGCGTACTTCCAGCTCCTCCCCGATGCGTCCGTGCTGCTGTGGAGCTCGGCCTTGCAGAAGGCTCGTCTCAGTCAAACCTCTATCTGTCGGGGCCGCGACGTTTGTTCGGCTACCCGCTCGGCAGTTCAGCGGTGCAGTGTGGGCAGCGCAACGCGCCGATCGGTATCTCGGTCTTGCAATAGGGGCACGTCTTCGTCGTCGGGGCCGCTGCCTCCTTGGGCCGCTGCATATTTGCCACCGTCCTGACAACAAGGAACATGACAAACGCGATCACCAGGAAGTTGATCAGCGCGTTTACAAATGTTCCGTAGTAGACCGCTGCCGCTCCCGCATCGCGGGCCGCTGTCGCCGTTGGATACGTCTGTCCGGACAGATTGACGTACAGGTTGGAGAAATCTACGTTTCCCACCGCCTTGCCGACAAGTGGCATGATGACGTCGAAGATGAACGACTTCACCAACGCACCGAATGCGGTGCCGAGAATGAACGCCACCGCGATCTGCACCAGATTCCCCTTGTTAACAAAATCGCGAAACTCCTTCCACATCGCCACCACCCCTCTCCTAGCTGGATGAATCAGCATATCGGTCCACACACGGTACACACAAGCACGCTTGTGTGCGGTGGTTTTCCGGATTTAAAATCCACTACATGACACACGGGAGATCGAATGGTACGATACCGCCACGAAGGGTAGTGGTCGTAGGTGCTTGCGGGGTGGGGAAAACGACTTTCTCCGCACGGCTTGCGGGCGCTCTTGACATCCCGCACGTCGAGCTCGATCTCTTCCATTGGGAGCCAGGGTGGGGCAAGGCCGACGACGAAAAGTTCCACGCGCGTGTCGCCCATGCCATAGCCGGATCAGCGTGGGTGTTCGACGGCAATTATAGATTGGTGCGCCAGACGGTGTGGCCGCTTGCGGATGCGGTTGTCTGGCTCGACTACGGGCTCGCGCGCATCATGTGGCAGACTTTGAAGCGTACCGTGCATCGAGCCTTGATCCGTACCATTTTGTGGAACGGAAATCGCATTAGACCGCTTCGTGACATGAGCGAAAACGTTAGAACCCTCTTGTGGGCACCGTATACAC
>CAZBSW010000057.1:0-9113 GCA_964494835.1 uncultured Thermotogae bacterium | reverse complement strand
CTACTACAACCCCGCGCATCAACACCTGTTCGATCTGGGATACCACCCCACCGAGGACATCAAAGGAGAGATCCGGGAAATGCTACAAGATCTATCGCAATTCCGCGATCGAATCGAAGAGCGACGCGATCTCCTCATTCCCGACATCAGGTGGGATGGAACGAGACATCGATCCACCTATGTGAACGGAATGGGATGATGGGCTGGACGGCAAGATCGATTTCACTCCCCAGTTACGCTGCAAAGATGCCATCTTTAACCAGAAGGAGGGCGCCAATCGGTGATAATCGATCGTTCCGCCCTGTTGCGGCCGACCACGCTTTGGAGGAGGAGATTTGACCGGCACCTGGCACCATTGCACGCTTGCCGTGACAAGCGAAGATCCGATCTTCCATGACGCCAAAGGATACCGGGCTCCAAACCCAGCCAATCGCCTATTCGGCGAGCTCACCCGCCATTTCGAACGGGTGGTCGTGAGCGGTCCGGTTACTGAAGCCAGCGAACCGCCCGGATATCTGGACGATAGGATTGAGGTTCGACCGCGACCCAGCTATGGCGGCACGATTATCGGCTTCTTCCTGCACTTACCGTGGATATTCCCTGGGACGTTGCGCAACATCGCCGAGACAATCGGCGAGGCCGACGTGGTGGTAATCCGTGTTCCGTCGCCAGTTGGAATCATCGCATACTGGCAGGCAAGAAGGCAGAAGAAGCCTTATGTAGTATACATCGTAGGAGATATCCGCGCCGTGACAAAAGAAGGGAGAAAGTATCGCGGACCGATTATGCGACCGCTTGCATCATCTGTCGCATGGGCGTTCCACCGGTTGACTCGCAAGATGTGCCGTGGCACGTTGGTATTCGCGGTCGGCTCGGTCCTCGTCTCACAGTTTGGCGATGTGGCATGGCGCACAGTCAACTTCTGGCCCAGCCTGATCTCCTCGTCCGACATCCAAGTTCGTGAAGACACCTGCCAGGAGGGAGTCATCCGCATCCTCTGCGTTGGCAGACTCGTACCGGTGAAGGGGTTGCGCTATCTCCTGCAGGCGACGCGTATCCTTCTCGATCGCAGTCGCCCGGTAGAGGTATCGATCGTGGGAGACGGACGGGAACGCAGTTTGCTGGAGCGCTTGTCGTCGGAATTAGGATTGGGGACTGCCGTGCGGTTCCTTGGTCAAATCGCCTATGGCCCTAATCTCTTCCCTATCTATCGCCGGGCCGCTCTGTTCATCCTCCCCTCGCTATCGGAGGCGGTGGCGAAGACGGTGTGGGAAGCGATGGCCTGTGGAGTACCGGTAATCGCAACCCGCGTCGGGGGAATTCCCGATGTCATCCGCCATGAAGAGACGGGTCTGTTGATCGATCCGCGAAGGCCGGATCAGATCGCCGATGCGATCGAGCGGCTGTGTGCCGATGGTGCACTGCGCCGTAGGCTCATCAAGGCAGGATATCGCCTCGTCTGCCAGCACACGGTAGAACATCAAGCGAAGGTAATAGAGGAAGAAATCCAGGCTTTCCTCGGGGATGAAACGAGATGATCATTGCATTTTGGATTGTCTTCACCCTTCTAGTGTGGCACTTCGTCGGCTACGGTCTGTTTATCGGACTGCTGGCGCGTCGACACTCACAGTCCACGCCGGAGGATGAAGTAACCGAATATCCACCGGTTACGATCATCATCACGGCGCACAACGAAGAAGCAAGAATAGCAAAGAGGATCGAGAATTGCCTCGCTATTGATTACCCTCCCGACCGGCGCGAGGTGATTGTTTGTTCCGACGCAAGCACCGATCGAACCGTTGCGATCAGCCGTCGCTATGAAGACAGCGCTGTTCACGTGGTTGATTCCCCTATAAGAAACAAGGCACGCACGCATGAACAAGGGATCCACATCGCACATGGGGAGATCCTGTTCTTTACCGACGCCAACACCGAATACGCACCGGACTGCATCAAGCAGATGGTCAGGCATTATGAGGATCCGCTGGTAGCCTGTGTCGGTGGCATGTTGTTGTCGCAATCCTTCGCCAAACGGGGGCTTGGACAAGCGCAGGGATTGTACTGGCGTTGGGAACACCTCCTTCGTAATTGGCAGAGTCGCATCGGTGTGCTGATGAAAACGAGCGGCGCGAACATGAGCATCAGACGTTCTGCATATCGGCCCATTCCCGACGATGTAGATATCGACCAAGCGGCCGGACCGATAGCCTTTCTTCAGGGCTATTACGTCATAGATGAGCCACGCGCGATCGCCTATGATGAGTTTCCAACAAGATTCAAGAAGGAATTCGCCGCCCGCAGACGGCTGACGGTGCAGGCAATGACGGCACTCTTACGGTACTCACAGCTTCTGAACCCGTTTCGCCATCCCTGGGCCGCGTTTCACCTGTTCTCCTATCGTCTTCTCCGCTACAGCACACCGTTTCTGTTGCTTCTATCCCTTGCCTGCAGCATTATCCTCCGCAGCCGTGGTCTGTTCTATTTCGCCACGATGTGGGCCCAGGCGGCGTTCTATGCAACAGCGATGATCGGCGGGCTGTCACGGTGGGTGATCGGAAAGGCATGGCTGGCGGACTGGCCACTCGCGTTTTGCTGGATCTATACTGGAGTGTTGGTCGGTGTTGGAGAATTCCTGTTCGGTCGCCGTATCCGTTTCTTCGATCCGATCGATTCGTCCGTCGATCTATGATCGTATCTAGAGAACTTGTTCCTTCGCCATTTGCCAGAGGCGCCGATATCGATGCGCGAACACTAGGTAAGAAGAGAACACGTAGCGCCTTGCTTTTCCGTCGACGAGCGTCGTCGAACCGGCTGCGGAGACGGTATGAAGACCGTTTGGAAACGGGCCGTCGTGCACCGGCTCCACAACTGCAACCGGGTGTTCTACGAACTCCGCGGGCGTAAGTCGAGAGACACGATTGATAATGGTACGTCCTCCGTAAACGTGCGAACAGTCCTGCGACGGCCTGTAAAGAATGCCATCCTCCAGGAACGGCGTCCCTGCGCTGCGCGCGGACCCAATGTCCTGCTTGATCGGGTTGCGTAAGTGTGGCCGCCACGGGCCGGTCAGCTCATCGGCATACCAGGCCAACAGCGTGCTCGACGGATCGGTCCGCTGATCCGTCCCCAAGAGCCACCATCTTTCCTCCATCCGAAAGACCACGGGATCACAGAGAGATATATCATTAAGCAGAGTAGCCACCTTGCGCATCCTGATCGGTGCGTCGGTCACCTCATACAGGCAAACCTCGCTCAGCGCCGCTGTCTCCGGGATGCAGTACAGATGCCCATTGTGCTCCACAGGAAACGGAAACGACACATGCACCGGAAGATCGAGAACGATCTCCATGGTAGTTGGCGCAGCAAGTGGAATTGCCACGATCCTACCCTTTCCGATCCGATAATCGAACGCCTCGCAGAGGATGGTATTCTGACCATTGATCCTCACAAGGAAAGGATCTGCCAAGAACGTCCCCCGCGGGGGCATCGGAAGCCAACGGACCTCCGGCAACGCGCTCGTGCTTAACAGTGATCCGATCGGCACATCCATCAGGCCGATGTGCCAGTAATCGTAGGATAGATGTCTTGTTATCCAGTTCATGAATTACCCACAATCAAGCACGTCTTCATATAGATCATCAGATGGGCACTCGGCTGTACCTCATCCTTCGTCGGCATACTATATGAATAGGCCGACTTCTGCAACGGGTGAGAGTCGATCATGCTTGCGACATGGTGGAGAAGAGCATCTGATCCTTCCCGTTCCTCACTCGACAACTGCTACAGCGCAACGGGCTCGAGGATGCACCCTTCCTAAGACAGAGAAAACATGCTATCTTTCTGTAGAGAAGGTGTGGCCAGAGAATGGAGTAAGATGAAGACAATCGCAGATACAGTACGCTATTGGGCAAGCCAGACCCCAGAACAAACGGCGATCGTTTCAAGCGAGGGAGAAACGTTCTCCTACGCGAAGCTATCGCGTTCGATCGATTCGGTCGTAAGCCTGCTTGCAAAGAACACGATTGAGCGAACCACTGAGGGGCCACGGCTGCCGCTTGTGGCAATGGTTTTTCCATCCAACAGCCAGGTGGCGATTGCATTCCTGGGTGTATCGAGCTGCGCAATAGCCGCCCCTCTGAATCCGGACTTCACTGAAACAGATTTCGAATTCTACCTGTCAGACCTCAACCCCCAGGCGGTACTCATCCACCCCGAACTAGCGCCCCCAGCAAGACAAGTGGCACAGGCACTGAGAATACCGATCATCGACTTTCCCCTGGATCATGGTTTCTTGGCAAAGGGCTCCGACAGCACAGCAGTCGTACACGATACCCCGAATCCGGCCGATGTCGCGCTCATTCTTTACACTTCGGGGACGACTTCACGCCCTAAGCAGGTTTCCCTCACACATGCCAATCTCTCCGCCTCAGCGCACAACATTGGCGTCAGCCTCCGTCTGGGACCGTCAGATCGCTGCCTCAACATGATGCCGTTGTTCCACATCCATGGAATCGCAGCCGGTCTTCTTGCTCCTCTCACCGCCGGTGGAAGCATCGTCGTAACGCCGGGGTTCGATGCAGATCAATTCTTCAGTTGGTTGAAGGAATACCGACCCACCTGGTACAGTGCCGTCCCAACGATCCATCAGTCGGTACTCGCACTTGCGCAGGAACATCGGGACGGAATTGAAAGTGACTCGTTGCGTTTCATTCGATCTTCGTCGGCATCGCTTGCACCGTCGGTGATGCGTGCGTTGGAAGAGGAATTCGGAGTACCTGTGATTGAGGCATATGGAATGACGGAAGCGGCGCATCAGATCGCGAGCAACCCGCTCCCACCCGCCAAGAGAAAACCAGGCACAGTCGGAATCCCAGTCGGAGTAGAGGTCCGAATTGTCGCTTCAGGAGGGGGATCACCCTCCAATGCCGGACATGGGGAGATTGCGATTTGCGGCGAGAACGTCACACACGGTTACGGCACCCCCTCCGACGGAAACGTAGGTGCGTTCGTAGACGGCTGGTTCCGCACCGGCGATGAAGGCTACATCGATGAAGAAGGATATCTTCACCTCACCGGTCGTATCAAGGAAATGATCAACCGCGGCGGGGAGAAGATCGCACCTAGCGAGATAGACGAAGCACTCCTCGAGCATCCGGCGATAGAGCAGGTATTGACATTTGCCATTCCTCATCCGACACTGGGAGAAGACGTGGGCGCTGCGGTAACATTGCACGACGGCGCCGATGTCAATGAAACGGAACTGCGGACTTATCTGTTTCAACACCTTGCCGACTTCAAGATTCCTACTCAGATACTGATCGTCGATGAAATCCCGCAGGGGCCGACCGGAAAGGCCCGGCGACTTGATCTTGCTCAGAGATTGGGCGACCGGCTGCGGCCTGCGGTCGTGCGTCCAGAGACCGTGACTCAAGAGGCCGTCTGTAGAATCTGGAAGGAAGTTCTTGGGGTCGATGAGATAGGCATACTGGATAACTTCTTCACCATCGGCGGGGATTCCCTGTCGGCCGCACGCGTGCTATCAAGGGTCAACTCGCGGTTCAACCTTCAAATGTCACTGCGGTCGGCCTTTGAGGCGCCGCGGCTGCTCGACTTCGCTCAACGGATAGAGGAGGAGATCTTGACCGAGATCGAAGGCTCAGCAAACGATGGCAGTGCTGAGACAGGAGGCATGAGGGGACACAATGAGCAGGAGTGAATCCTTATCCGATCGAAAGGCCAGGCTGACTCCAGCCCAACGCCGCGCTTTCGAACAACGGCTCCAGGCACCGAGGGAGCGTGATCGTCATCGGATCACTCCCAAGGAATGGCCAGGGTCGCAGCCCGCTTCGTACGCGCAGGAACAACTCTGGCTGATGCATCAGCTGGACCCGGCCGATGCCTCATACCACCGACACGTGGCACTTCGAATCCGTGGGGCACTCGATCGCCCGGTCCTGCACGAGGCGATTTCCCTTGTCATGCGCCGCCATGAAGTGCTCCGTTCCCGATTCGAACGTACACAGTCCGGATTTTCACTGAGAATCGACCCGCCATCATCCGTATCGTTCGACACGATCGACCTGTCGCAACTTGCGGGCAAGGAACAGGACAATCGAATGGCGACCACGCTGACCGAAGAGATTGCCCGTCCATTCGATCTCTCGAGCGGCCCGATCCTACGTGGGCTCGTTGTTCGCCTGGGAGAAGAAGACCACGTCCTCCTTCTTGTCATACATCATATCGTATTCGATGCGTGGTCGGCGACGATTCTGATGCAGGAGATCTTCACGGCATACGACCGGCTTATCGCGGGAATGGAGCCCGAGCTTCCATCGCTTGCGATCTCATATGCCGACTACGCTCAATGGCAACGCGACCGGTACGAGGAAGGCATGCTCAATGATCAACTTGACTTCTGGAAGAAGACCCTCGCTGATGCCCCCCCACCGGTTATCTTGCCCGCCGATCGTTCTCGTTCGCTTCGTCCGACATGCCGCGGCAAGACCAAGTATTTCAAGATTCCGCCCGACCTTGTGTTGTCACTCCGCCAGCTGGCACAGGAAGAGAGGACGACCTTGTTCACTATCATGCTGACAGCGTTCATGATCCTTGTCCATCGCTATACAGAGGCAACGGATATCATGATCGGAATACCGGTGGCAGGACGCGACGATGTAGATACCGAGCGCCTGATCGGCCTATTCACCAATACGATTGTCGTTCGCGGAGATCTGTCCGGCGATCCGACAGCACGGGAAGCGGTAGACCGAATGCGCGCCGCTGTAGTCGATGCACTGGATAACCGGCAGATACCCCTTCTCAAGGTGGTTGAGGCGGCGCAACCCGAAAGGAACACCGATTCGCCTCCTCTATTTCGGGCGCTGTTCAATCTGGAGAACATCCCCGTACAAGCGGCAAGTGCCTCCGCCCTCTCTGTAGAGCCTTACCCATTCGATGCCCCGTTTGTCGGATTTGAGTGGATCCTCGAGCTCTCGCAGGAGGGCGGGGAACTGGCAGCGGAATGGAAGTACCGGCAAGATCTATTCGAAGATGAAACGATTCGACGGGCAACCGGCCATTACGAGACGATCCTCAGGAGTATGATTGAAGATGTCGATCAGCAAATCTCATGCCTTGCGATGCTATCCGGGGAAGAACGGCATCAGATCCTCAAAGAATGGAACGAGACGCAAACAGACTACCCTCGGGATCTATGCGTGCATGACCTGTTCGAGGAACAAGTTGTGCGGTCCCCAGACGCACCGGCGGTGACCTTCGGCGATGAGACGCTCACATACAGAGAACTGAACCGCCGCGCAAACCGGGTTGCTCATCGGCTGCGGCGGATGGGTGTAGGCCCTGATATCCCAGTGGGGCTGTGCGTCGAGCGTTCGAACGAGATGCTCATAGGCATACTGGCGATACTGAAGGCAGGCGGGGCCTACGTCCCACTCGATCCCGCTCTCCCTCTCGAACGGCTGCAATTCATGACAACCGATGCCGACCTGCACTTTGTCCTGACTCAAGCGCGCCTTCTCCCGAAGCTGTCTCCGCTCTCGCCTGAGCTTCTCGCAATCGACGACGCGCAACCGCCGGCAAACGACGCCGATCAACAGAACCCAGCGCCGATCACATCCCCCGATAATCTCGCGTATGTCATCTATACATCCGGTTCTACGGGGTCGCCAAAGGGAGTGCTGATAAACCATCGGGGGGTGGTCAGCTACTTCTCCTGGTTCAGCGCGGTCTTTGAACTGGGCAGGGACAGCGTTGTCCTCCAGCTCGCCTCATTTGCCTTTGACATGTCGATTCGCGACCTCATCTGTCCTGTCACGATCGGCGCGCACATCATACTTGTCAGCAACGCTGAAGTGACCGATCCGTTCCTCCTCGTCAAGAAGATAGAGAAACACAGGGTGACGGCGCTTGGAAGCACCCCGTCTTTGTTATCCTCGATCGTCGACGCCATCGAGAGAACGGGCGGTGACTATCGAAGCTTGCGCCGCATCTTCTCCGGCGGAGAGGCGCTGCCGACCGATATTGCGCGACGGATACTCGAGACGTTCGGCGGACATGTACGCCTGTCGAACGAGTACGGTCCCACGGAATGCACCATGACCTCGGCCCATTATGAAGTGACCGACATACAGCCGCACCGCACAATTGTGCCGCTCGGCCGACCGCTGGCGAATGTGAGGATGTACGTGTTGGACCGACATCTGGACGCGGTTCCGATAGGTATCCCCGGAGAGATCCACATCGGCGGGCCGGGGTTGGCGCGCGGATACCTCAATCGCCCTCAACTCACTGCTGAGCGGTTCATCCCCGACCCGTTCGAACCGGGTAATCGGCTGTACAAGACAGGAGATCTCGGCCACTGGTTGCCAAGTGGCGACCTGGAGTTTCTCGGTCGACTGGACCGGCAGACGAAGATCCGCGGATTCCGCATCGAATTGGGCGAGGTCGAGACTGCTCTTACCTCGCTTCCCGAGGTGAGCCAGGCGACAGCGGATGTATTTGAGCCCACCCCAAATGACAAGCGGATCGTCGCATATATCATTCCGGCAACTAGCGAGCCGCTTTCGCCGGACACGCTGAAGGCGAAACTGCGCATGTGGCTTCCCAACTACATGACCCCCAGCGCATTTGTCATCCTCGACCGGTTTCCGCTCACCCCGCGCGGGAAGATCGATCGATCCGCCCTCCCCAACCCGGTGTCGTTTAGCGTCGATCGAGGCGTGGAGTTCGTCGCGCCGCGGACTCCGGCGGAGAGGCTGATCGCCCGCATATGGAAGGATGTCCTCAAGATCGAGGAGGTGAGCGTCTACGATGATTTCTTCGCTCTCGGAGGGCACTCGCTCGCCGCCGTACAGGTGATCGTCAGGATTCGCGATGAAACGAACGCCGATCTCTCGGTACGCGCGGTGTTCGAGTTGCCTACCGTGCGCGAGATGGCGGCACATCTGGAGGAAGTACTCGAGTTGCACGACAGACGTACCGTCTCCAACACCCATGATGTACAATCGGAGCCATCGTGAATGCGCGTGATCTCCCGCTTTCGTTTGCGCAGGAGCGGCTGTGGTTTCTCGAACAGCTGGAGCCGGGAACGCCGG
>CAZBSW010000056.1:0-9362 GCA_964494835.1 uncultured Thermotogae bacterium | reverse complement strand
GAGAGATCAGGACGGGGAGCGCAATGGTGCGATCATCTCACTGACATCAGGCTGATCAGAAAGAATGCCGAGCAGTGTTGGGCAGAGCAAGAAGCGATAGTCGAAGAGAAGGTGAGTAGCGTGGGTAGCGGCGCAAACGCTGCCCAGGACGAAAGCATCGCGGAGGAATGGGCTTCTCTACCGTCGGTTCGACAGAGGTCCTTGGTAGTTAGGGCGAGAGAGCCCGGAAGATGCGGTTCCCTTCTCTTTCTTACCACAGGGGCTTGCTTGTAGTGCAATGGCTGTCGCATTATTGCGGGCGAGATAAATGGGGATAGCAGGATCGGCAGGCTCGGAACAGCGCTGCGAAGGAGACAACGCCTAATGGATGCAAGAGAAAGCATCACAGAGCGTTACCCGCTAGTCAGCATTGTGGTGCCTGTCCATAATCATGAAAGATTCGTGGTACAGACTTTGGATAGCGTGCTTGCTGAGACATGGCCTCGCAAGGAGCTATGTATAATCGATGACGGTTCTTCAGATAGGTCCCCGGAGATCGCTCAGGAGTGGGTCGAGAGCCATCACGAGGGATTTGAGCGCCCGATCATTTTCGAGCGGCAAGAGAACTCAGGCATCTCCAAAACCCTGAATCGTGCGATCTCCAGATGTAACGGCGAATATATTCTTCCTTTGGATAGTGATGATCTTCTGTTGCCGGGGTCCATTCTACCGCGGATTAAGTTCATAAGGGAACATCCAGAGTTGAAAGCCGTGTGTGCGGATGCCCAAGTCATAGATGACAAGGGAAGACTGTTCTGTGACAGCGGAATCGAAGATCTCTACCATGGCAACAAGAGGAAGCTTGCCGACCCGAGGCGACTCATGGTAGAACTCTTGCTGAATTGGTCGATGCCAGGATCAGTGATCATGTATGAGAAAAGCTCGTGGAGAGACATTTGCGGGTATAATGAGGATTTGGTAGTTGACGACTGGGATTTCTGTTTACGCCTTGCGGAGAAGGGCTGGCTGGGTTTCTTGGACACGCCGGTGGCAAGGTATCGAGTTCATGAAGGGAACTACTCCAGACAAACCGCTTCCTCCGAGAGCATAGCTGATTCTTTGCTTCGTACGGCAAGGATGTCGATGTCAAGACTGCCATGGCCGATGAAGATCGCTGCGGGTTCAATCGCGATCAGCCTGGCGGCCGCGAGAATCCCTCGGGAAAGACACGTCTTCTCCATCTTGCCTAGAGCCGCTGCCAAGGTTCTCCGGCAAGGCGTAAGATTCGTGTTTGAGGTTCTCTTCCTTCTGGCTGGCGCAGAGAAAGATCGATTGAGGGGGAGAAGAGTTCCCGGTGAGCCGCATCCTGGTAACTGGACCGAGGATGAGTGAATCTCCACCTTGGTTCACCTTTCGGAGAACGGTGAGGGATACAGCGGACGAAGTTCAACGGGAGCGAGATCGTCTACGCCGTCAAGCATGAGTAGATGGGGATTGCACTCTCTACTTGCGGGTAGTATGGTTTGGAGGGGCGGGTCGAAATGGCAGAGAGACACCGAGTCAATGTCGCAGATTTCGCTCGCCAGTGGTTACATTCACGGTCGCGGTTCTTTCGTTTCGGACGTGCTGGAGACGGTAACTATCGGTTCTCCGCCGATTCTCTTCCCGAAGGCTTTCGCATAGTTGGGCACGGTCAGGTAGGAGGAAAGGCACGTGGCCTGCTTTTCGTCATCGATCGTCTGGCAAAAGGCGACTTCCTTACGGAGTACGATCATCTACTCCGGTTCCCCGATTCGCTCGTGCTGGCGACCGACATTTTCGATGCGTTTATGGCGCAGAACGCCCTGGCGGATGTCGTACGCGCTCGCTGTCGCCAGGAGATCGGAACGGATGAACTGCAGGAACGGATCATCTCGGCAGAGTTCCCGGTGGTTGCACAGGATGTGCTGGCGCGGTTTCTCGCTGCGGAACATCGCCCACTCGTAGTGAGGTCATCTTCAGTAATGGAAGACGATCCTGAACACTCCTTCGCTGGGATCTACCTTTCGGAGTTTGTCGCAAACGTCGGTACAGAGGAAGAAAGACTTACGTCCCTTATCGCTGCGGTCAAGCGAGTTTACGCCTCAACATTTGGCAGGAATGCGCGCGGTTACCGAAAGCGTCATGGACTTAACTGGCAGAAGGAGAAGATGGCGATCCTGATCCAGAACATGATTGGCCATCACTATTCTCAAGACCTCTTCTATCCGTTGATGGGAGGTGTTGCGTTTTCGCTCAACTTCTATCCTTGGAATGACCGGTTGCGCGCTGAAGACGGGGTGGTCCGTCTTGTTGTCGGTGTGGGAACACGTGCGGTAGGGCGTGAATACGCACGGGTGTTTTCACCAACCGCCCCAGGTTTACGGCCAGAGGGGTCGGACGAACGAGCGATCATCCGCTACTCGCAGGAGACGGTCGATGTTCTTGATATGCGGAAAGGACGACTGGTTCAGACGCGTCTTCCTAAACTGCGTAACCCGCTGTTGCGTGAGGTCTGTTCGGTGGTCGATGCCAATGGGGTGTTGAGCGAACCGATCTCTTCCCTCCCCCCAGAAGGGCGCTATATCGCCTCGTTCAGTCGCTTCATCGAGCGGGACACTACCATGCCGTTCAGCCCGCTGCTGCGGCAGCTTCTAACCGGCTTGCAACGCTTGTTCGAACAACCGGTCGACATCGAGTTTGCCGTCAATTTCCCCTCTGCTGAAGAGAATGGCGGGGTTCCTCTCTTGTACCTCCTCCAGGCGCGGCCGCTTGGCGGACGACCCGAACACAGTATTATTCGGATCCCGCGGATTCCTCCTGGGAGAACGCTCCTATCCTGCAACCGGGTGTTGGGCAACGGCAGGCGAAAGGGTATTCACCATCTGATCTTTGTCGATCCCGATACCTATCGGTGGGAGGAGGCATACGCAATCGCCCGTCGAGTGGGTCATATCGATCAACAATTGGATGATGATGAGTATCTTCTAATCGGGCCCGGGCGTTGGGGAACATCAAACCCACAGCTTGGGGTACCAGTTCAGTATGGGGAGATCACCGGGGCATCAGTTATCGTGGAGATGGCGACCGAGGCGTTCTCTCCCGAACTTTCTTATGGGACCCATTTCTACGCCGACATGGTAGCGAGTGATATCATTTACCTGCCGTTCGATGCCGAACAGGGTGACCGTTTCAATCGTGTGTTGCTCGACCGCCAACAGGTTGTGTCGATGGACGATTTCGTCAGGCACGTGTACTTCCCGGGAGGACTGGATGTTTATGCGGATGGAAAAGGGAAACGGGGGATGATCGGCGTCAATGGAGGAATAAGATCGAAAGGATCGCTTGGAGATGATCGATAGGGTTTCATTCTTTGTCACGTATGTAGTATCCTGGAGACATGGAAGAGGCCTTACGGCGGATCATCGATATCAGGAGGGCCGATGGCAGAAGTAACACTTACTAAGGTAATGAAGCGGTTTGGGGACTTTGTTGCGGTGAATGAGATAGATCTGAAGGTAGATGATGGTGCGTTCACGGTGTTGGTGGGGCCGTCCGGGTGTGGCAAGACGACGACGCTGAGGATGATAGCGGGGCTGGAGGAAGTGAGCTCGGGAGAGGTGCAGATTGGAGACCGGGTGGTGAATCGGGTTCCGCCGAAGGACCGGGACATTGCGATGGTGTTCCAGAACTACGCGCTGTATCCGCACATGGACGTGTACAACAACATGGCGTTTGGGCTGAAGCTGCGGAAGATAGCGAAGAAAGAGATTGATGAACGGGTACACGCGGCGGCGGCGCTGTTGGGGATCGAGGGGAAGCTGAAGAGCAAGCCGCGGGAACTGTCGGGAGGGCAACGGCAGCGGGTGGCGGTGGGGCGAGCGATCGTGCGGAATCCGAAGGTATTCCTGTTTGACGAGCCGCTGTCGAACCTGGATGCAAAGCTACGGGTGCAGATGCGGACGGAGCTAGAGCAGCTGCATCACAAGCTGAAGACGACGACGGTGTATGTAACGCACGACCAGGTGGAAGCGATGACGCTGGGGAGCAAGATAGCGGTGATGCGGGACGGTGTGATCCACCAATATGCGCCGCCGCAAGAGACGTACGATCATCCGGCGAACCAGTTTGTGGCTGGGTTCATCGGCAGTCCGGCGATGAACTTTCTCAGCGCACGGGCGGAGACGGAAGACGGAGCGATCGTGCTCACAGGTGGAGGATTCAAGATTCGGCTTCCGAAGGAGAGGGAGGCGGAGAGACTGCCGGAGAAGGTGATCGTGGGGGTAAGGCCGGAGGATCTCTCCGGGCCGGTGAGCGAAGGGGAGAACCTGTTAACGATGACGGTGCGGGTGACTGAGCCGCTGGGGAACGAACTGCTGGTGTATGCCGACTGTGGAGAGGAGCGGGTGGTGGCGAACCTTGATCCGCATCGTCACGTAGAGATTGACTCAACGATCAAGTTAGCACCCGATCTGGAGATGCTGCATCTGTTCGATCCCGAAACCGAGAAGACACTGTTATAGCCAACACCTTGCCGCAGACGCCGGGAAGCCTCTCCTCCTTCGTCTAATAAGCCGGAGCGATAACAGTGATCGCTTTCGGCGCGGCCGCTACATCGAACGAGCTTGACGGCAGCCGGTATACCTCGCCATCGATATGGGCGATCAGCTTTGCAGCTGAAGAGACCGTCACTGTATGTACCTGCTGGTAGTATACCCGTTTGAGGCTTATGTGTGTCCCTTTCCGCGCTTGCGGTAAGTGACGCAAGCGTCCGAGCACAGAATAGTCACCGATTGCGGCGATATCGATCAACCCGTCGTCCACCTCTGCTCGTGGGGCGAGCTTGAATCCTCCGCCTGCGTATTTGCCGTTCGTGATGCCAAGAGAGACGCATGTTTTCGTCTCTGTCCATTCCTCGCCGGTGAGTGTGACCGGAAACGCCTGGAAACGGAACACTTCCTTTATCGCGGCATAGAGATAGGCGGCGGCTCCGCGCAGGTGTTCCATCTGCAGGACGTCTCGCGCAACTTGCGCGTCGATCCCAATGCCTAAGCCGTTAACGAAATATCGGTCGCCAACGACGTATCCTAGGTCTATCTTCCGGGAAGATCCATCTATGAGGAGGTCGATTGCGGTCGTCGGATCGGAGGGAATGCCGAGCATGCGGACGAAGTCGTTGCCGCTTCCAGCCGGGATCACTCCTAGTGGGAGAGAGGTTTTCGCAGTGACCATTCCGTTTACCACTTCGTTTATTGTCCCGTCGCCGCCCATAGCAACGATATGAGTGAATCCTTTCTCTGCCACCATCTGAGCAACATCGGCCGCCTCCAAGGGCTCGTTTGTGAAGTGAAGGTCATACTCGAGACCGCGCCGATCAAGTTCTGAAATATCTCCTTGCAGCGGCCTTGTCCTGCGACGAGGTTCACGATGAGAAAGTACTTATTGTCGTTCATAGGCTTCATCCTACGCTTGATGTGCAGTCCTCGTCAAACTGGAAGACGTCTTGCGTCGATTTGTCACTTCTCGCGCGTGGAACCATACGTGTGGCGACAAGATTGGCATCCGTCCCGTCTAGATCTCCGGCTATTATCTGTCCTATTTCTATCGGCGCTTCTACTGAAATGGTCCGCACATATTGCATGATCTCAGCGATCATCCGCTTCGGTATCGGTCGGTCTGTCTTCACCGATACAAGAGGATACTTTCCGCCGGTTACTCTGACGCTTGTGGGAAGGATCCGCATCGGGTCGATCGCTTCTTGGCGGGAGTATACCTCTCCCCGTGGGCACCGGTTTCCCGAGATGTCGACTATCTTGCCCCCCTCCATCTTAACTGTGATTTCACAGCCTATCGGGCAAGAGACACAGATGAGTTTCTTTTCCGTCATGTCTCGGTCACCTCCACGCAGACGTTGTTTTCTTTCTCCAACTCTTGCAGCGCGTCGTTGGGGAGGCGCACCTCGATCATCTCGCTCGGACGCACTACCGGTTGTGTTTGCGAGACTACATTACCTATCTGAATCTTCACCTGCCGCATGGGGTGAGATACACGTAGATAAAGCGTAGTCGGTACCCCTGCGACCAACGAAGTGGGGACGAGATGAAGCACGTTCTTTCCCCGGACGAGTGGTATCAGATGTCGACCGGCGAGTTCGCTGCGCGCATGCCGGGAGGCGGATCTTCCGGCTATCTCTCCCACGGCAGCGACAGAGTCGACCAGATCAAAGACAGCAACATTATTGCCGGCGGCAAATAGCCATGGAATCTCCGTCTGCATCAGAGAGTTGACAGAAGGTCCCTGATTGACTGGATCGATGCGTGCAAATGGAAGGATCAGTTCATTCTCCGGGATCAAGCCGATCGAGAGGATCAGCGTATCGACGGCAAAGTGCCTCTTGGTGCCGGCAAGCGGGCGCTTGTTGCCATCCACTTGCACTAATGTCGCGCCTGTGAGACGATCGGCGCCGTGAACCGCTGTAATGGCATGGCTCAACAGAAGTGGAATATCGTAGTCCTCCAGACACTGAACCACGTTTCGCGTCAGTCCTCCCGGGAACGGCTGTATTTCAGCGACTGCGACGACCTCCGTCCCTTCCAGGTGCAATCGGCGAGCCATGATCAATCCGATGTCGCCGGAACCGAGGATGAGCGCGCGCTTACCGGGGAGGAAGCCATGGATGTTTACGAATCTCTGCGCAAGCCCGGCCGTGTAGATGCCAGCGGGTCGCGCACCGGGGGTCATCAAGCTCCCGAACGGCCGCTCTCGGGCCCCTGTTGTCCAAACCAATGCTTTGGGTCTGAGTTGCATCCTGCCACGCGGCATCATCGCGTCAATAGTTGGCCCGTGTGGATCGATCTCCAGCACACTGCAGCCGGGGATTACCGTGGCATGTGATCGCTCCAATTCCTGCAACAGACGATACCCAAATTCGGGACCGGAGAGTTCTTCGTGGTATCGATGAAGACCGAATCCGGTGTGGATACACTGATTGAGCACTCCGCCCGGCTCATCGTCCCGCTCCAGCAGAAGTGTATGTGCCCCGTCATTGGCGGCGGCCGTTGCCGCAGCTATCCCGGCGGCACCCCCTCCGATCACCAATACATCGACTGAATCTCGTATCATGGGTGCACTTCCCCGTTCAAGAGTCTGCTATCACTACCGTGCATGGTTATCTCATCCGGAGATACACCAAGCTCACGTGCCAGGATCAGAAGGGTCTTATCCGTGCAGAAACCTCCTTGACAGCGTCCAAATCCCGCGCGTGTACGGAACTTCACTCCATCCAAAGTGCATGCACCATCTTCGATCGCTTCCACGATCTCTCCCTCGGTCACCCGGTTGCACTGACAGATGATCCGGCCATAACGCGGGTCCTTACTGACAAGCGATGCGATTTCCTTGTCAGGAAGATCTGCCGTCTTTCGGATCCCTTTGCGAATCGGTTGAAATGACCGCTCCTTTGTGAGCCCCAGTTCACGTGCCATCACCTGGTGAACGAGGTATTCCGCAACGGCCGGCGCGGCGGTAAGACCGGGAGAGCGCATGGCGGCCGCCTGGAAGAATCCCTGTACAAGGCTCTTCCCAACGACGAAATTCTCATCCGTGGTCTCTGGGCGCAGTCCGGCGAATGTCTTGGTCGCCAGAGATAGATCGAGATCAGGTACAAGACTCCTTGCTCCTGCAATCGCCTCTTCTATCCCGGCGGGCGTTGTCTCTCGCGCCTCCTTGTCCTTGGGTCCCAGGTCTTCCGCCGTGGGGCCGAGCAGAATGCCGCCGTCTACGGTAGGAAGAACAAGGATGCCCTTCGAGGCGCCATTGGGAGTGGGGAAGATTACTGAGTTGACAAGTGCTCCCACCTTCTTGTCTATGAGAACGTACTCACCTCTACGCGGGAACAGAATCGGCTCGGCCAGCCCGACCATCTTCGCAACCTGGTCAGCGAACAGGCCGGCAGCGTTCACGACCGCGTCCACTGGATACTCCTGTTTATGGGTAATGATGTTTTGTACTCCACGCCCGTTTGTACGGATTGCGGTTACCGCTTCAGTCAAGTGGAGAGAGAGCCCGTTTGTGCGTGCATTATCCACCGCCGCAATAGCAAGCGCCCACGGCTCCGTGATTCCAACACTTGGAGACCAAAGCCCTGCTTGTACGTTGGGGTTTAGATTTGGTTCGTGCGCCAGCACTGTGGAAGCATCGTGTAGTTCAAGTCCGGGGACGCCGTTTTCCACCCCTTGATCCCGTAACCACTTAAGCATAGGAACATCTTGTTGCGAGAGCGCAACGGTGTATGCGCCAATACGCTTCAGGGGCACGTCCAAATCCGCGCACACAGCATCGTAAAGCCTGTTACCCTCTACACAGAATCGAGCGCGATCTGTTCCCGGTGTCTCATGGAAGCCTCCGTGGACAATTGCAGAATTAGCCTTTGTTATCCCCCATCCGACATCCGCCTCTCGCTCGAACAAAAGCACGTCCGCATCATAACGCGTCAACTCGCGTGCAATAAGGGAACCGACGACGCCGGCCCCGATCACGGCGATTCTCATTTACGTTACCCTTTCCCAGTTCTCTGCTCGATCAACCGCAGCTCGCCACCTGATTAAGAGTCGTTCGCGGTCTTGCTTGCTCATGAGTGGCTCAAATCGGCGTTCTTCATGAGCAAGCTCACGCACGGCGCTGAAGTCATCCCAAAATCCGATAGATAAGCCGGCGGCGAATGCTGCTCCTAGCGCTGTTGTTTCTACGATGGAAGCACGTACAACGGGTATTTCGAGAAGGTCACTCTGGAATTGGCACAAGAACTCGTTTCTTGACACACCACCATCTACATGGAGTTCCGTCAGGTCACATCCGACGTCGTGCTCCATCGAACGCACGATATCGTGGGTTTGATAAGCGATTGCTTCCAGCGTGGCTCGTACTACGTGCTCCCGGCGCGTGCCGCGTGTAATTCCAACGAGCACTCCACGTGCAAATGGATCCCAATATGGCGCCCCCAGTCCGACAAGGGCGGGCACAAAACACAGACCATCGGTAGAGGATACGCTTTGCGCCATCGCGTCTGTCTCGGACGCATCGTCGATGATCCCCAGCCCATCACGCAACCAATTGATCGCCGCGCCGGCGGTGAAAACGGAACCTTCAATGGCGTAATGTGATTCCTTCCCCGAAGCTGAGTAGGCGATGGTAGAAATAAGCCGTTGCTTGCTTTGCACCGGCTCAAAGCCCGTATTGAATAACAGGAACGCACCCGTGCCCCATGTTACTTTTGCCTGACCCGAATCAAAGGCCGCATGCCCGAACAATGCCGCCTGCTGATCACCGAGGACTCCGGCAATGGGGATCTTCGCTCCCAATATATC
>CAZBSW010000055.1:0-9517 GCA_964494835.1 uncultured Thermotogae bacterium | reverse complement strand
CTCCAGCAACCATACATGATGGCCCTTCTCAGCCAGGAGCAGCGCCGACTGGAGCCCAGCGACTCCGGCACCGACCACCAGCACGTCCCGATTCGCAACGGGGATCATGACCGCCCTCCTTGCCGCAAGAGTCGCCTCTTCCTCAACAGAGGCTTCGGACTCACAATGTGCATTCCCCACCATTGTCGCCTGCCGGGGAGGCCCAGCGCGATGCCCATCAGCTCGGTGAAGTAGAAGATCGGAAGTTTCGACGCTAATCGCCCAGTTTGCCTCATGTCAAGGTTGACCTGACAGAGACCGCAGCTGGTCATCAGGCAGTCGGCGCCGGCTTCGGCAGCCATACCAACAATCGTGTCGGCAATCTCCGATGCGACCTTTCCATGGGTCATTGCCAGATCGGCGCCGCAGCAGTCGGTCTTGTACGACCAGTCGATCGGCTCACCGCCAAGCAATTCGACCAGTCGATCAAGAAAGATGGGATTCTCATGGTCGCCCATCTGCACGATCTCGGGACGGCGGACAAGCGCACATCCGTAATAGGACGCCACCTTCAAGCCACGTAGCGGTTTTTTCACGGACTCTGCCAGCCGCTCCAGTACGTCCGGTTCGAGGAAGACTTGATGCATTGCCACGATTTCGAGCCCCGGTTTGTACTCAAACTCGACGATTTCCTCGAGCTGACTCTTCATCTCCGACTCCTCCGACAACGCATGCTGAGCACGCCGGGTTGCGTTGAAACACCCCGGGCAAGGGATCGCCAGAGGAAGGCTGCGTTCCTGTGCCTTAGCGATATTCCTGGCGGGAAGCGCCAGTCCGAGAAGATTGCTTATGCTGCTTGCCGCAGCGCCGCCACAGCAGTTCCAATCGTCAATCTCTTTCAACTCAATGTCCAAAACGTGGGCGACGGCATGAAGCGACAGGCTGTACTCGAGCCCAGTCGAGTGTGCGGTGCAGCCCGGATAGAACGAGTACTCGGCCACTAAGCCTCCTCCTCCAATTGGCCTTTGGTCTTGTATGCCCTCTTGAACAGTCTTCTAATCTGCTTGCCGCCCTTGATTCGCTTCGGCAGAAATGGGAGTTTCCCTCTTGCCATCAATGCCAAGCCGGATGGGAGGCTGGCGATGATGTCAAAGCTGCGGGCCATGTATGCCATGTAGAAAGTCACCTCGTGCAGCCGCCCCCAACTCTTGACCGACCGGATGAACTCTTGGTGCAATTGCACAACGCGTTTCTCTGCCGCGTAGGCGTAGTTCCCTTCGATCGCCATCTCCCGCAGTGTGCTCATGATCTCGCTGATATCGACGTCATTCGGGCAGCGAACACCGCACGTCTTGCATGAGACGCAGAACCAGATCGCATGGCTTTGCAGGACGCGTTCCCTCTGCCCGTATTGGATCATCCGCAGAATAGCGTTCGGTTTGAGATCCATGTGGGAAGCCAGAGGGCAGCCAGCCGTGCACTTCATGCAATGATAGCAAGCGGCCAGGTTCTGTCCGCTTCGTTCTTGGACGGCGACAGCAAAGCTTGTATCCGGGATCATTTCCACTCCAATGCCGCACTGACCATCTCAACGATCTGCCTCGGACGGAATCCAAGTTGCTGCATCGCACCGGAGGGACACGCACTTGCGCACGCTCCGCAGCCCTTGCACAGTGCCTGGTTAACGCGAGAGACCCTCCGTCCGTGTACCGTGACGATCTCCGGCGCGTCGTAGCTACACACCGAGACACAGATACCGCATCCCGCGCAGACCTCTTCGTCGACACTGGCGATGATCGCCTCCGGGGTGTATTCGTCTTTGGAGAGGATGGTGGCAGCCCGGGCGGCCGTAGCCTGGGCTTGAGCAATCGATTCCGCGATCCCCTTGGGAGAGTGAGCCAACCCGGCAAGGAAGACGCCGTCGGCCGAGAAATCAACCGGTCGCAGCTTCATATGGGCCTCAAGGAAGAACCGCTCGCCGGTCAACGGTACCTTGAGCATCTGTGCCACATCATCGGCATCCTCTCGGGGAACGATCGCCGGCGCTAGGACCACTAAATCGGCGTCGATTGCCAGCGTGTTCTGCAGGACGGGATCGAATGCCTCAATGCGCAGCCTCTCCCCTTCAACACCGATCGTCGGCTTGTTCTCCGGGTCGTAGCGGACAAACCTTACTCCCTGGCGCCGTGCTTCCGTGTAGTACTGCTCCTTGAAGCCGTACGTTCGAACGTCTCGGTAGAGAACGAACACATCGCTCTTCGGATGATCCGCTTTGATCTTGAGCGCGTTCTTGATCGCCTGTCCACAGCAGATTCGGCTGCAATACATCCGGCCTTCCTCGCGGGAGCCAACGCACTGGATCATTACAATCCGCTTGGCATCCAGTTTGCCGTCAGCGAGCCGCTCCTCTAGCTGCCGCTGGGTGATCACTTTCTCGTTCGACCCGTACAGATATTCCGTAGGCACAGATTCCTCAGCGCCTGTGGCGACGATGATAGCCCCATGCTCCAGCAGTTCTTCTTCGTCGCCGTGCACGACGGTGGATACGAAATTGCCGACGAAACCATCGACTCGGCGGATTGTCGTGTCGAGCCGCAGGTTCACGTTCGGATGTGCCGTAATCTTCTCAATGATCGTTTCCAGCTCCACTTGAGGATCGGCTTCATTCCCCAAGATATACCGGATGTGCCTCAGATTTCCTCCCAACTCCGCCTCGCGCTCGATGAGATGGACGGCGAATCCCTGGTCCGCGAGATTGAGCGCCGCTGACATCCCTGCGATACCACCTCCGATCACAAGCGCGGCGCTGGTGACAGGAACGGGCTTGATATACAGAGGTTCCAAGAGACGGGACTTGGCGACCGCCATCTTGACCAATTCCTTTGCCTTCTCCGTCGCGGCCGCAGGATCGTGCCTGTGCACCCACGAACACTGATCGCGGATGTTGGCCATCTCGAACAGATAGGGATTGAGCCCGGCCTCCCGGATCGTGTCACGGAAGAGCGGCTCATGCGTTCGCGGAGTGCAAGAGGCGACAATCACGCGGTTGAGCCGATGCTCCTCGATCAGACCCTTAATCTTGTCCTGAGTATCGCTCGAACAGGTATAGAGGTTATGCTCGGCATAGGCAACGCCGGGCAGCGACTGTGCGAACTCTACAACCGCGGGGACGTCAACGACACCGCCGATGTTTATCCCACAGTGACAGACAAACACGCCGATCCGCGGTCGCTGTCCTCGGATGTCCTTCTCCGGCGGGTACTCCTTCCTGGTTACCAGGGAATGCCGGCTCTCGGATAGGAGGGCCATCGCTTGCGCGGCAGCCCCAGAGGCTTCGGTAACGGTCTCCGGGATATCCTTCGGTTCGGAGAAGGGACCGCACACATAGATACCCGGCTGCGACGTTTCGACCGGCGCGAAAGCACACGTTGTGGCAAAGTTATTTGCGCCCAAGTCAACTTCGAGGCACTTGCTCAGGTTTCCCCCCTGGGCCGACGGTTCAAGACCGGATGACAGTACCACAAGTTCGAAGTCAGCAAATGCCACGTGACCCTGTTCATCGACATACTCAACACGCAGATCGTTCGATCCCTCTACTTGGCGCACAGCCGAGGGCCGGCAGCGGACGTAGTGCACACCCAATTCCTTGGCCCGCTCGTAGTACGCGTCGAATCCTTTGCCGAATGCACGAAGGTCCATGAAGAAAATCGTGCACTCCGTGCCCGGCTGGTGTTCCATCGCGATTATCGCTTCTTTGGTGGCGTACATGCAGCAGACCGATGAGCAGTAGTCGTGAGCCTCGTCGCGCGATCCGACGCATTGAATGAATGCTATCCGGTTGGCATGCTCTCCGGTTGACGGCCGGAGCACTTGCCCCTCATACGGGCCGCTGGCTGACAGGATGCGCTCGAACTGGAGGCTGGAAACGACATCGGGGATCCATGCGGACCCGAACTCGAGCTTTCGGTCAGCGTTGTAGAGAGTGAATCCCGGAGCAAGAATGACAGCGCCAACTTCGAGTTCGGCGTGTTCTTCGGTCATCTGGTGATCAATCGCTTCCGCTTTGCATGCGTCAACGCACTGCAGGCATTCCGCACAGACCGAGCAGCTAAGACAGCGATTCGCCTCGGCGATCGCCATCTCTTCAGTGTAACCGGATTCGATTTCGCGGAAGTCCTTCCGCCGTTCGTCTGCCGCCGCCTTGGGAAGATCTGCACGCGGGCTCGCGGGCAGCCACTCTCGAACTTCCTCGATGGTCTCTTCAACCTCAGCGCGCCCCGACGCCAGATCTTCACCTCGGAAAAGACGGTCGATCGATACCGCCGCTTCGTTTCCGTATTGGACGGCCTCGATCACCGAGGCCGGTCCTGACACAATGTCGCCGCCAGCGAAGACATTGGGAATGCTCGTCTGAAGGGTGATTCGATCGATGGTTATCCGACCACGATCGTGCTCTAGATCATCGAATCCGCTCAAATCGGAGCGTTGGCCGACCGCAATAATGATCGTGTCCGCTTTGATAGGGGGGCTCGGAGTATTGTCATCGTATTGAGGAGAGAATTTCCCATCGCGATCGAAGACCGCCGTGCATATCCTCGTCTCGAGCCCGGAGACAGCCCCATTCTCGGCCAGAACCCGCTTCGGCCCGACGCAAGGATGGAGTATCACGCCCTCTTCTTCGGCCTCCTCGATCTCCCACGCGTGAGCCGGCATCCTATCTGGTGATTTCAGATCGCGCGTCTCGAGGCACATCAGGTGGACCTCATCTGCACCCAGTCGGAGCGCCGTCTTGGCGCAGTCAATGCCCACGTTTCCACCACCGACCACAAGCACGTGCTTTCCGAACCCTTCCGGAGTCTCGTTTCGCTTCGCCGCACGCAGGAACGGAACGCCATAGAGCACACCTCTTGCCTCGACCCCATCAAGAGGTAGTGGAGCCGGGTCCTGTGCGCCGATCGAAACGTATACCGCCCCGTATTCATCCCGCAACTGCGCCAGCGTGGTGTCCTGCCCGACCCGGGTCCCAAGGCGAAGGTCGATGCCGTAAGACAGGATCCGGTCAATGTCGTAGCGGGCGACGTCTAGCGGAATGCGATAATCGGGTAGACAACTGGTCATCATCCCGCCCGGAGAATCGGCCGCATCAATGACCGTTGTGCTGTAGCCCATCTCCGCAAGCCGCAGGGCGCAGGTGAGGCCAGATGGTCCGGCACCGACAACGGCAACACGTTCCTCGGATGTGCGCGGCGGTGGCGACGGTGCTTCTTCCCCTTGCGCGATAGCATAATCGGCGACGAAGCGCTTCAGAGGACGGATGGCAATCGGCTCATCGATCTCCTGACGCATGCAAACATCCTCGCAGGGGTGGTGGCAGACGCGGCCACATATGCCCGGGAACGGATTCCGTTCACGGACGACGGACAGAGCCTCGATAAACTTACCCTGCGATATGAGGCGAACGTAGCCCTGGGCGTTGACTTTCGCCGGACAGGCGACCTTGCATGGGGACTTCTTTCCACTCTTCTCGATGGCGAATGCATTCGGGTAGGCCTGCGGGTAGGGGCGGTAGGTCGCCTTTCTGTCGCTCAGAGCAAGGTTGAATTCGCTCTTCACGTTGACCGGGCAGACCTCGGCGCACTCGCCGCATCCGGTACACTTGTCGACGTCGATGAATCGAGCGTGCTTGGTGATACTCACCGTGAAGTTGCCCGGCTCGCCACTGATGCCATCGACGTCAGCGAATGTGATGACTTCGATATCCTTCTGGCGACCAACATCGACAAGGCGAGGAGCCATTGTGCACATCGCACAATCGTTAGTGGGGAACGTCTTATCGAGCTGTGCCATCGCTCCGCCGATGGCCGGACCTTGCTCGACCAGATAGACCTTGAATCCAGCGTTTGCCAGATCCAAAGCAGCCTGCATGCCGCCAATACCTCCACCGACTACAAGCAATGCTCCGGTCTTGCTGTTTGCCTCGTTTCTGTCGGCCATAACCCTCTTTTCAGAGCGAAAGCCTCTTCTTCCTGTTGAAAGATTCACAGGCACCCTACTGGAGTAAACCATACTAACGGCCCCCGTTCCTCTTGTCAAGGAAGAAACGGTACGCACATCAGAAGACATCCAGCGATCCGCAATTCTAAAGGGCGACGTGGACTGGGTTCATGCTCCTCTCGCAGAGTGTGCTTTGAGAAGTAAAGCATTATAAGTGAAATACCGCTTAATAGCTTATCTTCAACGTATCCCGGTGAGCACCGCGGATCTCGTTGAATCCCGCAGGGAGATTGCGGTTTCGACGTCTCCTTACGATGAGCGACGTCTACCTGTGTATTCCCGCTCCTTTCTCGGGGGTGAGTATCTTCTGCCCCGAGAAGAGACGCCCTTGAGGATCCCGGTGAAGGTCGAAGTTATGCGCTTCAAGGATACGCATTACTCGCGTATTGTCCGGGAGGAACTCAACAACGACACGCCGGACTCTCCAAGCAGACGCGAGCCGCAAGGAGATGTCCGTGAATGCATGTCCCAATCCCTTATTCTGCCACGGATCAGCAACGAGGACAGCATACTCGGCAGTCTCGTGGTGCGAATCAATAATCAGCTGGGCGACTCCCAAGTGGGAGATGTCGGATGCAAAACCCGGTCGGGCTATCGGCAGAGGGTTCCCTTGGAGGATCTCGGCGACGATTGTCAGTTCGTAATACGGGTCCGGCTGGCACAGTCGGGCGGCCAACTCGTGTAGAGTCTCCTTAATCAAGCCCTCATAACGCAAGTACAAGCTCTTCGGACTACAAGCAGATAGCATGGCTTTGCACGCCAAGACATCAGTCGGTTCGATGGGCCGAATCCGTACCCTTGTTCCATCCAGCAAGAGGCGGCTACCGTGTTGACGGCACACTGGGTACTGAAAATCCCTAACATCCATCGGTAAGGGCGATCGTGCCTCAGATGAAGCATGCCCTGAATAGTCCATAGGCTCCAAACGTAGGAAAGGATTCGCCGCTTGTCAAGGACGTTGGGGAATCTCCTTGGCAGGGAAGCCGGTCGGCCAGCAGCTGTCTACCGTAGGATCGCGTGAGAAGCTTGGCTCCGCACAGGCTTCGACGCGGATGATGTGTCTGCCCGAGGTTGGATGGACCGTTCTTCAGTAAAGGGAGCCCTTCTTTAGGTGTAAGCCCCGTTAAATGGGGCCCGGGTGTCACTGTCGGTCCCCCACCGCGCATCTTAGGTGCACGCATCGTGGCGACAAGCACGGCAGCATCCACGATCGCCGGACACGGCACATGCCGACATATCGCCATCGGTATGCCTCTAGGGGGTCTCCACCGATAATCCACTCGCCGGAGAGTATCAAGACGCAAGACGCATCGCAGTAAGCGGCAGATGGCGTCTAGTAAGTCTAGGAACGGTCGGTTGTGAGATCATGCTCCAATCTTGAAAAGAGTTTCTTAATTGCGGGAAATCGCTGATCTGCTGGTAGAGGACCATGACGGGCAGTGATGCGAAGCGCATCAATGTAAGGAATGACCCCCGCGATGGGAACACCGGACGGAAGAAGTCGTTCGATCTCGGCCAGTTCCTCCGGGTCTCGAACCTTGTTCGCCACAGCGAGGATTCTCTTGATTCCGATCTCTCGAGCTAGCGAGGAAGTTCGTTCCACCGTTTCGAGGCTGCGAACGTCCGATTCGACGACGAGTAAGAGGGCATCCACTCCCTGGACAGTTCCTCTTCCAAGGTGCTCGATTCCTGCCTCCATGTCGACGATGACAGCGTCGTCCTCTTGCAGCATTAAGTGGACAATGAGGGCTTTGAGGAGGGTGTTTGCTGGACAAGCGCAACCCATCCCTCCGCCGCGGATGCCGCCAAGGACGAGTAATCGGATTCCATCCCGCTCAACGGCATATCGATCCGGAATGTCATCGACAGTCGGGTTCAGCTTGATAAATCCTCCCCCACCTACACGCTCAGCAACGAGCGCGTCCTCCTCGGCGAGCGGAGCTACCGGATTGGGGAAGCCAAGCGTTGTTGCCAAGTTAGAATCTGGATCGCCATCAACAGCTAGGACACGATACGAACGTGCAGCGGCCTCGCGGGCAAGCAACGCAACAAGCGACGTCTTCCCCACACCGCCTTTTCCGGCAACAGCAAGCTTCACTTGCCGCCTCCTTGTTTGGCCAGTTTCCGGCACAACATTCGTCCGAGAATAGCCAATCCATCGGTCGGCAGATAGCGGTCGGCAATCTCGTCGAACAGGACCGTCGCGTTGGCTGGGAATTCCTCATCCCCCGCCCACCATACGACGGCGAGTGGAAGATTAGGCAGTACACGAAACGCATAGGCGGCATCACCCATCTGTATCGGTTCCCCACCAAGCGCCTCGGCTGCACGGCGGAAGGCAACAACGTCTTCGCGAAGGTCACGCACAAGTTGATTCCCCGAGTATCCCTGGAACGCCTGACGATAGAACGAACCGTCTGCGAGTTCCTGAAACCCGATCCATCGACCCAACGGTTTGGTCCCGTCCCCTTGCACCAGGTAGTCAAGAATCAGGATCTGCAGTTCCTCGGAACAGGGCGTCCCGTCTGTCGAAGTCACCACCATCTCAGGAACGCGAAGGTGATAGTCTGTGCCAAGGAGCGAAAGGGCAAGACGTCCCTCGCTGGAGACGAGTCCTCCGCGGCGGGCCAGATCCGATGGATCATGGCGGGCGAGCTCCATCCTGGCTGCATCGATCCTGGGGCGCAGCGACTGTCGCCACCCATTCTCAGGCATGATTTCACCTCACTTCCGTAATCGGATAGGTCCTCATTCGGACCACGAATCCTCCTTGTAGTCACCGCGAGTATAGCCGACAAGTGCTTCGAATGCCGACACGTTTCTACCCGGTGCTCTTTGTCGACATGCATCGGTGAGCTCCAAGAATTGAGACAATTCGCCGTTTGGAGTGGGAAACAGGCTCCTAGCGGCAGATGATCCAACACTCATCGCCCCCCGTGATCTGCTCATCCAAATCCACATGTCTTGCACTTGAGTTCGGGCAGGTTCGTCGCCACCTCCGAATGGCTCCGCCAGATGGAACGGATGCAGCGAGCTGACCGCTAAGGCGGATTCCTTTGCGCCACGCATCGATGTGCTGAACATCAGCGATCAACGATCGTCGATGATGCGTATGCGACGTTGGCCGCGTCACATCTACCAGAGCAACATGGTGTCGACTCTCGATTTTCAAGTCACGTGCGGCGAATGAAATCGAATCGGACTGCAATCCGACCTGGTGTCCGCATGGTAGACCGCCGTATTTGTCGTCGCAGTGGTATTCGCCGTTTCCGCAAGCCGGCACATCGATAAGATAACCTTCGATCTGGCGCAAGCAACCGTCATCTCGACATCGGGATTGGAGCCCTCGGCTCGTTGTTCAATCCGATATTCGACGCCCTGGAGTGCACGATCGAGGAGTAGGACTTCGAAAACGGGCTCTACAAGAACGAGCCGGTAGGCAGCACCAGAGGGACAAACCGCGGCGCGATCAGCTGCCTGCGCT
>CAZBSW010000054.1:0-9561 GCA_964494835.1 uncultured Thermotogae bacterium | reverse complement strand
ACGGTCTCGAACGGGTGCTCGACCCATATGATGTTCTCTTTGGCGGAGAGGTCGGCCGCCACCGACCAGGCGTCATTGACGTGATCAGCGAACAAGCCTATGAGGTCGTTTCCGCGCATAACGAGCGATATCCCCATGCGGGTAGTAGGAACCATGGCCGCTGCCTTCTCGATCATCGCCCGGACGGGCGTACTTTTGTGCCCGATCGTCTTTGGACTCGTGATCAACGCCCCCAACCAGTGGGATTGATGCACTATCTCCGAACCGGACACACCGGGGAAGAAATACTTGTGTCCGCCGGAGAAGCCGACCACTTCGTGAGGGAATACCGGTCCGAGGATGATCACCATATCATGCTCCAGGACGGCGCGGTTTATCTGGACCGGTACATCCTCAGCCAATATGCCGCCCGATAGTTCATGCATCTGTGCGCGCGTTATCACGCCCACCTGTTTGAGCACACGCGGGTTATTCCATTCGTGTTGCAGAATATGGACGTTCTCAAAGTCATTGATTCGCGGGCCGAGGTGTAGACGCAGCTCGCGTGCCGACAGCGGCGGATGGGTTCCCAACGCAACGAGGAACGTAAGTGCCGAAACGCGTGGGGAAAGGTTTGCAGCGATCGTCTCAAAGAACGTCGGCATCGGCAATGTGCGAGTGTTATCCGGGATGATCACGAGAACCTGTTTCCCTGAGACAGCCAGTCCCTCCAGAGCGTGTCTCAGGTGCTCACTCGTCTCTTTGTCCGTAATCGGGCGGCCGGGGGTATGGGAGATCATTCATCCTCCCATCTGGTGTGAAAGGTCCCCTCTTTATCGATCCGCTTGTAGGTGTGTGCGCCGAACAGATCACGTTGGGCCTGTGTCATGTTTGCCGGTAAGCGTGAGGTGCGATATCCATCGAGGAAATCGATGGCGGAGTCGAATGCCGGAATCGGAATTCCGTGTGCGTGCGCCTCACCGATGACGCGGCGCATGCCGGCGTGACCCTCGCCCCACGCACTCCTGAATGGATCTACAAGGAAGAGGAGAGGAAGCTCCGGATCGTCTTTGAATGCTGCCGCGATCTGGGTGAGGGATCTTGCCCGGATGATGCATCCCGCCATCCACACGCGCGCCACCTCCGTGCAACTGATTTGATAACCAAACTCCCTCGATGCATCCCGCAGTTGCCGGAACCCCTGCGCGTAAGCGGAAAGAACGGCCAGCCGCACCGCATGATAGATTCCGCGCAAGAAATCTTGACGGTCGACCGACATGTGCGGTTCCGGTCCGTCGAGGAGAGTCTCCGCGTGAACTCGTTCTTGTTTGAGGCTAGAGAGCACGCGGGCGAAGACGGAGGCGCCAATCGTCGGTGCGGGCGTCCCCAGGTCAAGCGCCGATTGGGTCGACCACTTGCCCGTTCCCTTCTGTGCCGCTTCATCGAGGATCACATCGACGAGCGGCCGTCCCGTTTCCGGGTCGACGTGGCGCAGGATCTTCTCCGTGATCTCGAACAGATATGATGAGAGCCCTCCTCGATTCCATTCTCCGAACACATCCGCCATCTCCGGCGCGGACATCTGCATCCCCCGCGACATGAGATCGTACGCCTCGGCGATCGCCTCCATGATCGCGTATTCGATCCCGTTGTGGACCATCTTCACATAGTGTCCTGACGATCCGGGGCCGAAGTACGCACAACACGCGCCTTCCGGCCCTTGCGCCGCTGCCTTGGTGAGAATGTCCGCCACGCGGGCGTATCCATCGGCATCGCCACCGGCCATGATCGCCGGCCCGTGCAACGCGCCTTCCTCCCCGCCGGATATGCCGACGCCAAGATAACGAATCCCATATTTCCGTGCGACCTTGATCCGTCTGTCGGTATCGGCGAAGTGCGCGTTACCGCCGTCGATTAAAACATCGCCTGCTGTGACCAGGGGGAACAGCTTCTGCAAAACGTTGTCCGTGGCTTCGCCTGCTTTCACCATGATGATTATCCGCCGCGGTGGAATCAGGGACGAGACAAACTCCGAGAGCGAATAGGCAGGAACGAAATTCCTGCCAAGTGCCTTATCTTGCGCAAATTCCTCCGTTCGTGTCGCGGTCCGGTTGTACACCGCCACGGTGTACCCGCGTCCCTCCACGTTCAGGGCCAGGTTTTGTCCCATCACTGCCAGTCCGATCACGCCGACATCAGCGTTCATCATTTCACCCCCCATGCCGGCTTATCAGGCAGGGCGTCTTCGAATTGTTCGAGCAGGTGCCGTTCATAATCCCCGGTGTACTCGCCCCTCAAGAAACGACGTACCGCTTCGGTGAGGAATCCTTTCCATGCCTCAATCTCGCTTCCTGGGACGATGGGATAGAAAGGTACGTCGTTCTCCCGCGCTGCGAACAGATCTCCCGGGGCATCTCCGATCATCAGTACGTGTCCCGGTGCATAGTGACGAGATGTTGCTGCTATCTGTTCCTGTTTCGACCCCATTTCCTGACCGCAGATGAGGGTGATATGCCGCGCGAGACCTTGTTGTGTCCACTCCCGTTCCAACGCCTCGAGCGGGGTTGCTGACACGACGACCATGTCGGCCTCTGTTGCCAAGTACTCCAGCGATTCGCGCACGTGCGGGAACGGTGGAATGCCGCGAACGATCTCCCTCACGGCCCAGTTAACGCGCTCCGACCATTGCAGCACATATGCCAGCTCCTTCTGCATCTCTCGATCGGCCGAAGCGGCAATCGCTCGCTTGAGGCCGTCGTTTGACAAGACACTCTCGGGATCGTCCACCCAGCTGAAGTAGTGCGGAAACTGAGGGACTCTGAAACCGATCGTCGCTGTATCCGGATGGGAAGGGAGAAGTTCTGTCAGGATACGCTTGATCGTCACATGCCGGTTCGCTCCCCGTGTCTTGGAATAGAGATCGGCGAATTCTTTGCACTCGCGCGCCGCCCGCGCTACGGGCTGAAGATGGAAATAGGCGATCATCCAGGGGCAGAAACACTCGCGTTGCTTGATCCCCATCGTATCAAACGCGCAACCGTCCGAATCGATACAGACAAGAAACTCCTTTGCAGGCCGAAAGCTTTCAATTCGTCTACGATAATCCATCTGGCCTCACTTTGATTGTCTGACCGATGCCGGGTTGAAGCCGAGAATAGACCCTGACCGACATCGGACGTAGAGTTCGATGCGACGTTGGCCTCCGTAGCGGCGCAGCCTATCCGCGATACTGCGGTGGCCCATCACCGATACTTGGAGGGGACGTAGGCACGACATCGCCGCTCGACGAATATCGGTTTCAAACGTGCGAACCGTTGTAGACCACCGATCAGAGGGACACTCGTCCCGATGTCTCCGATCAGTGGGCGGGCATACTCAATGAATACGTCAGTGACATCGATCCCATCCTGCACGATCCACTCCTTGGGGAAGGTTCGCTCGGAGTTTGCCATTTCGGAAAGGAGCGCTTTGCCGTAGGATACGTTGTACGACGACCCTGGCACACGCTTGATCGTTGCCATGTATCCGGTGCCGTGTGTCACGGCGATCTGCACCGCCTCCCTTCCCACCGAGTACGCCTCCTCCAGATCCACGGTGGATGCATGAGCGATCGAATCGCGTTGTTCTGTCCCCGGAATCTGCCCGCGCGCCGCTCCGCGAACGGCCAATCCCTGCCGGTTGAGGTAGTTTACTACCACCTGGGCCACCGACGTTTCGCTCGCGCCAAACTGCGTGTGTCCGAACGAGTCTTTGCTCTCGCCCAGATCGCCTACGTCGAATCCTTCGCTTACCACAACGATCACGCGCCCGGAGCGCCGCAGCTCATCGTTTACATTCTCGGCGAGCTCCGCAAGCGTGAATTCCGCTTCGGGAATGTATATCTGCAGCGGCATCACGCGCTCCGGATCGGCGAGGCGAGCCGCCGCCGGGATGAAGCCGATCCGCCTTCCCATCGCTTGAACGACCATTACCGGGTCGGAACGCGACGATCCTCGATTCTCCTCGTTCAGGTTCTGGATCATGTGTGCCCAGTAACGCGCCGTCGATCCGTATCCCGGCGTATGGTCGATCGACTCGAATCCCTGATCGCCCAGGTCGTTGTCGATTGTTTTGGGAACGCCGACGCAGACAAGGTTTAACCCGCTATCTTGCGCCAGTTCACTCACCCTATTTGCCGTATCCATCGAGTCATTGCCGCCGATGTAGAAGAAATAGCCGATTCTCTGGGAGCGGAAGACCTCGACGATTCTCGCAAGATCATCGGTCTGCCGACCAATCTTGTAGCGGCAGGTCCCGATCGCTCCGGCGGCAGGCGTTGTACGAAGGAGCGCGAGTTCATCCTCTGGCTGCGCTGACAGGTCGAGCAACTCCTCCTTGAGGAGGCCTTCTATTCCGTGATAAGCGGCATAGATCCGCCCGAAGCGGTGTGGATAGCTTCGGCAGGCCTCCACAACCCCGAGAAGGGAGGAATTGATCACGGCGGTAGGCCCACCGGATTGCGCAATGACAACGTTTTTCATTTCCATTCTCACACCCCGGAATATGCGGAGAAGCCGCCGTCGATCGGCACAACGATTCCGGTCACAAATTCGGAGCCTGCGGAGAGAAGCCACTTTACCAGCCCGATCAAGTCTTGCGGCTCCCCGAACCTTGCCATCGGTGTATGGTCGATGATCTGGCGCCCGCGCGGTGTCAGTTCGTCGCTGTCATCTATGAGCAGGAACCTATTCTGTGACGTGAGGAAGAATCCCGGCGCGATCGCACTCACGCGTATATTTGGCGAGTATTCCTGTGCCATGTGCACCGCGAGCCACTGGGTGAAGTTCGCCACCGCCGCTTTGGCCGCTGAGTACGCTGGGATGCGGGTGAGCGGCCGGATTGCGTTCATCGACGCAATGTTGACAATCACGCCCTGTTCCCGCTCGGCCATTATGCGCCCGAACGCCTGACACGCGAGGAACGTGCCCATGAAATTCAGGTCGAACACGGCCCGGATCGCGCCTTCCGGTAGATCGAAGAATGGGACTTGTGCGCTTGTTGTCGCTTGGTGGCGATTCCCGCCGGCGCCGTTGACAAGGAAGTCAGCGCGGCCGAAGGTGCCTATCGTGCTTGTCGCGGCTCGATTGAGATCCTCGCGGGAAAGAACGCTTGCTTTGATGAACACCCCCTCGCCGTTTGCTTCTTTCACGCGGGCCAACGTTTCTTTCGCGCCTTCCTCATCGATGTCGATGAGGACGATCCTCGCCCCGTCCTGCGCCAAACCCTCAGCGATCGCAGTACAAAGCACACCCGCACCACCGGTGACTACGGCGACCTTGTCCTTCAGTTCATTCTTCGTTCTTCGCCCCCAGTCCTTTCAGATGTCGCCCCAGATGTCGGCTCAGTCCCTCGTAATGCTCCTCTTCCCATTTGTCGAGTACAAGGCGCAGCTTGTCTCCCAACGGGCCTCGCAATACCGCCCCGAAGGTGACGTGCAGTACCTGTCGTCCGTCGTGTTCCTCGATCACATTCCGAAGTTCGTTGTCTGGGAGGGATGCGAGTGGGGGGATCGAGGCGGGATCGGCGGAGATATGGTAGCTTGCTCGTTCGTGCGCGAACTGTGATATCGAGAACCTCACAATCTCGCGAAACAGACCCGGATCCCTCTGCGCTGCCGTGTCCAGACCGACAAGGTAGCTCGTGCCCGCGGTCTTGACATGCCACATGCCTGCGGCCTCTTCCGCCAAGAGCGGATATAGGCTGAACTTGTCCGAACCGGAGTGCAGGCTTAGTCGGTACGGCCCGATCTCGCGGGCGATGGCGGCGTGCGTCCGGAGTTCACTGCGAAATCGCTCAAGGTCCCCCCTCCAGTCGACACCCTTTTCCATTGCACCTGCAAAGCGCGGGGCGAGGCTCACGAAATTCACCCCCTGCCGTCTCAGCTCGCGCGACACAAACAAGTGTTCCAGCGGGGAGGTGGGCGCCTCCGACTCATCGACCGAGACTTCGAAATCGAATCCCTCAGGAAGGTGTTCGACCAGGGCATCGTACATTCGAGATGCAAAGGCTACGGTCTCTTGGTACTTGATAGCGGCGCGAAAGAGGGTGTCCTCAGTGAAGCGGAGATCATCGATACCCGCTACTGTGAACGGGCGTCCGAGGTATTCTCGTCTCCAAACATCGGCGAGCGGGAGCCGTGAAAAGCGTTCACGCAACGTGCGATCGGAGATTTCGCTGACGTCAACCACATGTTCCGATGGATCGCACGTGAAGAAGCTATAGCCGATATCGGCCGCCGCAATCGCATCTTCCACACATTTCAGGTGGTCGGCGTCGGCTCCGAAGCCGCCTTCGTATCCCTCTTGAAACACCCCGAAGATCGCGCTTGCGAGAACGTCGGTAAATGCCCGACCGGTGCGCGCATTCTCTCGTACCGATTGTTGGGCGAGAATCGGGAAGACACGTGTTCCAAAGAGCGAACGAATGTGCCCGGCGGTGGCTGTTCCGATCCGATCTCCGAATCCGAAACTCGGTCTATCGGCGGGGATCCTTTGAGGAGAGAGCCAGGGAAAGAGATGTCTGAGCGCGAACGCGGTCCTTGGGGTAAGAGGATGACAATACCCTTCACCGAGAGGCCGGCCGCCGGGAAGAAACGGCGACTCGTCGCTCACGTAGAGGAGCTTTTCTCCGCTTCCTTCCCGCAGCAGGGCGAACGTCGCGCCGCTGTGGCGCCGTACGGATGCTTCATATACCTTTATTCCGGAAGGAAGGCCCTCGATCAGCATCACATCCTCCTCTTGAGCATCTTCGGCACCCCGGCGTACGCTCGTTCATCGTCTCCGAGCGCCGGTTCGACGACCAATGAGTTCCGATAACCGATCCTGTCAAGCGTATCCCAAATGGGGGTGAAATTGATGTGCCCTTCTCCCGGAAGGCGGCGGTTCGAGTCGGCGAGGTGTACGTGGAACAATCGATCTCCGGCGGCGCGGAATGACTGGCTGATACTCGTTTCTTCGATGTTGGAATGGAACGTATCGGCCAGTAGGCCAAGGTTCTCCGCCCCCACACGCTCCACCATGTCGAGCGCATCGGCCACAGTATTCACTAACTGCGACTCATAACGGTTGAGCGGTTCGAGGGCAAGTCTGACTTGGGGGGCGTGCATTGCGCACTCTCGCAGGGATTCGGTCAGGCATCCGAGTTCTCCGGATGTGCCGCGGAGCGATCCGACAATCACGACCGATCCGAAGTTTCGGGCGAAATCCATATGTGCCTGTATACGCGCGATGGTCCGGCGGCGAATCCGCTCGTTCCGATCGGTGAGAGTCAGTCCTTCCAACCCGGCCGCTTGCCCTGTGGTGATGGAGAGAAGACGGAGGCCCGTAGAAGTCAGGGCTTCCGCGATCAGCTTGGAATCTAGTTCGGAGGGATTGGTGATCGCAAGCTCCACTCCATCGTAGCCAGCGGCGCCGACCCTCGCGAGCGCTCGTTTCCAATCGGCGGGGGGGTACGGCGAGAACGGAGTCGGATCCTGCAATGGGACAATCATCCCGATCGGCCGGTCGCGCATCTAGAACCCCCGCCGGGGCAGCGCATAGACGGGTCTCCAACCTGAGGATCCCGGCTCCTTCAGGTATGGCTCCATCTCCTCTCTGGTGCGAGCGGTGACCTCTTCTACCGGTGGGAGCTTTCCTGGTGGGAAGGCATGCGAGATCTCGTCTATGACCTGTGTCAGATAACGAAGGATCGCGGCCGTCGGGCGCTTCGCTTTCCTTGCATGAGCAAGGGACGGTTTCCCTACCGCGCCGTGCGGTACGGCGGCAAGCTCGATAGCCCCCTGACCTTCTCCCTCAGACCAGCGGTGCGGTCTGTTGTACGGGTCGACGGACGTATCGAAGTGCCCACCGGGAAGATAACCCTTCCCCTCTCCATCAACGGCGTGATTCATATCGATCATTCCCTCGGGGAAGAGGAGCAGGCCGAGTGAGGTTTCTGCTTCGGCGGAGTGGATGAAGTCCGTTTCCCAACCGGTTCTCTCACACGGCACGAAAAACTCACGCACGCAACGGTGCCAGTCGAAGATCTGGTATATTCCCGGCAGTTGATAGCGGTACATGAACTCATGTAGCGCCGATTCCAGCATCCACAATTGGCCGTGGTTGTTGATAATCAGCTGCTTTCGAAAACCGTCGTTCCACAGCCCGAGCATCACGTTAATCATCGTCTCGCGCACGACCTCCTCCGGCATGATCACCGTCCCCGGCATTCCGACGTGGTGATATGGATGCCCGCCGTAGGCCAATGGCGAGAACACAAGGTTGACCGGATTCCCTTTTTTCTCCGTGTACCGCCGTACTCCTTCGATAAGCTGTGTGACCTGGAACAGGTCGTGCCCCGAGCAGGAGTGATCTCCATGTCGCTCCGTGGAAGCCACCGGAATGATCACTATGTCGTTCTTGCGGCGATTCTCTTCCACCTTCGCTCGTGGAGTGGTCTGAATGTACGATCCCGGTTTTCCAAGCTCTGGTGGAGAAGGGATGCCGTATTCGGTGAGTATATTGTCGATCTCTTCTTCCGATGCGTCCCAGATCTGTTTCTTCAGTCGCCCGACGGCGGAGTCCTCAAACACTACTTGTGGAAGCTCGGTTGTAAGCCATTTGGCCATTTTCCCTCCTTATGGCTTGATGATGATCTTTCCGTCTTCTCGCGCGGTTGCCTTCTTCAAGGCATCTAGCGCTCGATCGAGCGGAAAACGTGACGTGATGATCCTGGAGTTGTCGATCAGACCCGATCCCATCATTCGGATCACCGACGGGAAGATCGCGTGCCCGGAGTGTCCCTGAGCTCCGAAGAGCTGCCCGCGGCGGACCTGGAAGCTTTCCAGGTACATCGGCACCCGCGTTGCCGCGCGGCCGATCTGCGTGATTTTCCCGTTGATCGCCAGCGTCTTTTCCATCTCCGGGATCGTCTTGTCCGGCGCTCCCGCGGCTTCCACCGACATGTCCGCGCCTGCGCCGCGAGTAGCGTCCATCACCACTTCGGAAGGAACGACTTCACGTGGATCATAGACTTCATCAGCTCCCACTGCCTTGGCCAGCTCTCGCCGGGGAGGGGATACCTCAAACGCAATAACCTTAGCTGCCCCGGCGGCTTTGGATAGCTGGATCGCTCCCAGCCCGATCGGCCCGGCACCGTAGACCACAACATAAGCGCCGGGACGGAACCCGCCGGCGCGTTCGAAGATGCCGTTGTACGCGACGCAAGTTGGCTCGGTTGTCGCCGCCACGTTCCATGCCGTCTCTTCATCCGCATAGCGCTCGAAGATCGCGTCGACGTTCCAGCAGAGCTTCGCTGGAACTACGATGTACTCCGCCATCGCACCGTCGATTGTGAATCCGATCTCCTCCAGATTGGCACAGTGATTGGGAAAACCATCCCGGCAGGCGCGACAATGGCCGCACCATACCATCTCTTCCACCGTTACCCGATCACCGACTTTGAACTGTTCTCCCTCGGGACCGGGACCGATATCGACGATCTCTCCCGAGAATTCATGCCCGATAATTGCCGGAAACTTGGTCAGGCCCGGATAGAGGATGTAGT
>CAZBSW010000053.1:0-9599 GCA_964494835.1 uncultured Thermotogae bacterium | reverse complement strand
GGTGAAGGTATTCGACGGGCCCCTGGGATGACAGTACGCGATTGCCGGAGATGGTGATCGCACCGGTAGATGCCCAGAACGTTCCCGCTGATCCTGTCGGAAGCGGTGAGAACACGGTGTGGGTATAGCCAATTTCACCGGCGATGTCCCCTCCGCTCAGCGTGGCATCCAAGAACAGGTGTTGGTCCCTTCCCCGATAGATATCGGCTGAGAAGTTATTCTCGGCAATCGTCAACTTGAGCCGGTCGAGATAGGTCAATGTTACGCCCTTGGTCGTTACATTGGGGTATATGACGTAGGCGTCGAGTGGAAACGCATTCTTGTCGGTGATGGCAACAAACTTCACCGGATCGTTGTTGTTCAGCCGGTCGCGATCGGGGAGCATATGATCGGGGTCAATTGTGACGCGGTCCACACCTTCGGCAGTATTGAACGATATCGTAGCCTCGTCTGTCGATCCATCCCAATCCTTACGCACAGTCTCCCCGGATGTCAGGAGTGCTTCGACGACCACCGATTGCTGCGTACCGCCGTCGCGCGTTACACGTACCGTGGTTTCATAGCCGTTGTCATCGTGCCGGCGTGACGTGATCTTCACGCTGTAGTCCACTGTTGTCTCGGATTCGAGCCACGCGGAGAAGATCTCGGAGAGAGATTGACCCGACTCTTGTTCGAGTATGTTCTCCAGATCGGCGACCGTAATCTCCTTATGCATGAACCGCGACGCGGCGTCGCGCAGACCAGTGGCAAACGTATCGCGCCCCATAGCAGCTGCGATCGTTCGGGCGGCGAGATATCCCTTGTCATACAGGCGGATCACACTGGCGTTGTCGTACTTCACGTCGACCTGCGGCGTGATCACCGCCTCGTCGAATCCTTGCTCCACTTCCAGGATATACGGCAATTCGATCTGATGCTCACGTAGATTCATGAACCCGAACTGAGAGGCGACGATACTCTCCAGGATCCCTTTGTCAGTGGTATCGAACAAATTGGGTCCAAATTCGCCGTACTTATTCTCAAAATAGGTCACCGCCAGATATTGGGCCATCCCCTCGGATAGCCAGTTCTCGGCGTTCATATCAACGCCTATTCCGATTCCCCACCACTGATGCGCGATCTCGTGCGCGAGCACGAACACACTCAACCGGTTAAGGATCCCGGGTACGGTGACATTCCGGTGGGTGAAGAATATGTCCGACAGCCAGATGATTCCGTCCGCCGCCATTGATATTCCACTCTCGTTTGGGTTCTCCACGATGACGAGTCTCGATCGCGGATAGGGGCCGTATTTCTTCTCATAATCCCTGATGATGTCGCGAGCGTAGGTGGCAAATAGGCGCGCGGTTTCGTCGTGGCCAGGGAGGTAGTACACCTCAATTGGAGTGGACGGCTCATCGAGCGCAAATTGCTGATAGGCGGCGGACGCCGCGACGGCGATCGTACGCGAAGGACTATCGTTCCATACGTGGAACGTCTGATCGTCCGATGTCATGGCTTCACCCGTCGAACCATCGCTCGCTGCAGTGGGCGCTGGCACGAGTTCGCAATGATCGGCACCGCAGGCGAGGGTGACATCGGCAGGAACCGTTATCTCAGCAGCATAATCGGCAGCCGGGAACTCAAGAGGAAAACCATCGCTGGGAGTAGCGAGCGTTTCACCATCATCCGTCCAACCGATCTGTGGTGGAAGCAGAATCGGCGCCCAGCCGAAGCGCCATGTGAGTACCCCCTGGTCAATCCCCTGATCTCCCGTGGTCAGATGGGGCACATGTGTAGTGAAGTGGATTCGCAGCTTCAGGGGGTCTGCGGAAGGAAGGTCGACGACAAGCGCCGTCTGGTCAAGCGAATACGTCTGCAGCATAGGTGGGATCGCGAGCAACCGGAAGGGGACCGCCACAGCGCTGCCGGTTTGCAGCATCTCCACGCCGGCGACATCCGTAGATGCCGGTTCGAAGCCGGATGGATAGGTGTTATCGTTTTCCCGATTGCTCAAGTAGGGGTTTTCTTCACGAGCAAGGTTTGCAATGAGGAGAAAATAAACATGCTCGTTCGTTGGCATGCATGTGACGTCTTCGTATCCTTGAATCGTCTGCGTGGCGGGGTCGATTCGCACTGAAATGTCGTACCCAATGGCAAACCCGCTCGTACAGAAGGCTGCAAGAATAATTCCCATTCCCAGAAAGGAAAAAACGGTCCGCGACTTTCTTGTCATCCTCATTCCTCCTCCAACAAAAAGGGGCTGTCCCCTTTTTAGGCTTCGCCTTCCGTCTCCGGAATTCGGTTGACCAACACCCGCACCGCCTTGATCTCCCGCTCTGTCGCCCCTTCTACGGTAAGAGAGACGTTGTTCGCCATCACGTTGTCGCCCTTGTTCGGCATCGCCTCCAACCGGGAAAGAAGAAGCCCGCTCACGGTCACCCCTTCGTCTTCCGGAAGCTCGATGTCCATGGTGTGGTTCAAATCATGCACCGAAAGATCACCGCTGACAATCGCCTCGTCGGGAGAGATGCGCTTGATCAGCGTTACCGGAGTGTCGTATTCATCCTCGATCTCACCCACGATCTCTTCGATAATATCCTCAAGGGTAACGATCCCCGCTATCCCACCGAATTCGTCTATTACAACCGCCATATGCATCCGCTCGCGCTGGAATTCTCGCAGTAGAATATTGATTGGCTTCGTCGTCGGCGTGTAGTAAACGGGGCGTAGCAGTCCGTGCAAGGTTACCTTCTGGTCGTCGACTGCGGCGAGCAGGTCCTTGGCATAGAGTGTTCCCACCACGTTATCCGGAATTCTATCGTACACCGGAAAGCGGGAATGCCCGTCCGCAGCAACGATCTCACGCGCCCGGCGCGGTGAAGTTCGCACCTCGATCAGTTGCACATCGGTGCGAGGGACCATCACCTGCTGGGCCGTCATCTCATCGAAGTCGAGGATGCGCCGGATCATCTCACCGTCTTGCGCATCGATCAAGCCGCTCTCTTCGCTCGCATCGATCAGTGTCTCAATCTGCTCGTCGCTCACCGCCAGCGGCGCTCCCTGCGCCAGGTCTTCCCCAAAGACACGCACAATCAAGTAAGCGATGCCACGAAACACGCTGATGATCGGTTTCAATACGCGAGTGAAACCGTAGATCTGGTTAATCGTTGCCAGCGTAAACCGTTCAGCATTGTTCTTGGCGAAGTTCTTCGGCGTGATCTCGCCGAATATGAGAAGGGAAACGGTCATCACTCCTGTTGCCAGAGCTGCGGCCTGGAAGTCGGGGAGACCCTTAGTAAACACGCGCATGGCGACCAGCGTCATCAGCGAACTGGCGGCAACGTTTGTCAGATTGTTCAAGATAAGAAGCGCGGTAATCATGTCGTTCGGCCTGTCAAGCAAGAGCGCAAGGCCACGTTTCTTCCTTTTATGCGTGTTAATCAGATAGCGCAGTCGCCCCTCGTCGAGAGAGGTGATTGCCGTCTCTCCGCTAGAGAAAAATGCTGAACAAGCGATGAAAAAGACCAGTAGCGCGATCTGAGCGCCTATTGACACGGTAATCCTCACCTCAAAAGCTATTATAGGTTCAGCTTGCCTGTTTGCAAGGAAAGAACCGGCTTGTTGCCTTGCATCACTTGCGCTCGGTAAAATCCTCGCGAGATTCTAGGAGGCGATTGGGTGGATACCGAAGAGTTGCGGCATATCATCCGTCTTCTAAAGGAAGAGGGATTAAGCGAGATAACGATCTGGGACAAAGACAAGCGGATCACGGTTCGCCAAGGGGGACAGATCACAGAACCGGTCGCTGCTCACGGCCGCCACATCGAGGAACGGGAAAGCGCCGAAGAAGAAGCGTTCACACTTAACTCGCCGCTTCTGGGGACGTTCTACTCCCGTCCTAGTCCTGATGAGGAGTCGTTTGTCAGCGAGGGAGACGACGTTGCTCCCGGCGATACGCTGTGCATCATCGAGGCGATGAAGGTAATGAATGAGATAAAGGCCGAGGTGGCCGGCAAGCTGAAGAAGATCCTCATTGATGATGGCAAGCCGGTCCAGTACGGCCAACCGCTCTTCCTCTTCGAGCACACATGACGTTTCATAAGGTGTTAATCGCCAACCGTGGCGAGATTGCGTTGCGTGTATTTGAGGCATGCCGCGAGCTTTCACTCGAGTCGGTCGCCGTCTTCTCGCAAGCGGACAAGAATATGCCGTTTCTCCAACTTGCCGGCGAGCGTCTCTGCATCGGGCCGGCCGATCCTGCCAAGAGTTATCTCTCCATCCCGGCCATGATCAGCGCCGCCGAGCTTTCGGGGGCGGAGGCGATCCATCCCGGCTACGGCTTTCTTGCTGAGAATCCGGATTTCGTCGAAGTGTGCGAGGATCACGGGCTCACATTCGTCGGGCCCACGCGCGCTGTGATGGCGCTGCTCGGGAACAAGCTTGCCGCGCGCGAGGTGGTAAATGCAGCTGGAGTGCCGGTTCTTCCAGGTGCGATCGTTCCCGACGACGAAACTGAGCTTGCCGACCTTGGCAAGCGCATCGGGTTCCCGGTCCTGGTAAAGGCAGTATTCGGTGGTGGTGGCCGCGGGATGCGCCTTGTTACAGAGCCGGATGCGTTGAAGAGCGCGGTATGCGCCGCTGGGGCCGAGGCCCAGGCGGTCTGCGGTGATGCCAGTTTATACCTGGAAAAAGCGGTAAATGCCCCGCGTCACATTGAGGTACAGATCCTCGCCGATGAGCATGGGAACGTCGTTCATTTCGGTGAGCGAGAATGTTCAGTACAACGACGTCACCAGAAGCTTGTGGAGGAGTCGCCAGCATCGCATCTTGATGATGAGACGCGCCGCGACCTACATCTCGCCGCCCTCGCTGCGGCACGTGCCGTTGGCTATACAAACGCGGGCACAGTTGAATTCGTCCTCGATTCCGACGATCGGTTCTACTTCATCGAGATGAACGCCCGCATTCAGGTGGAGCACCCGGTGAGCGAGGTAGTCTCCGGCGTGAACCTCATCAAGGAGCAGATCAGGATCGCGGCCGGTGAGTCGCTCCGATTTCGGCAAGAAGATATCAAGTTGCGCGGGCACGCGATCGAATGCCGGATCAACGCAGAGGATCCGATGCACGGGTTCCTGCCCTCGTCTGGAAGGGTGACGATCGATGAGCTTCCTTGCGGGTTCGGCATTCGCCTGGACAGTCACATCTACAACGGGATGGAAGTAAGTCCCTACTACGACTCGCTTCTCGCCAAGTTGATCGCATGGGGAGAGGAGAGAGAGGAGGCATGCATCCGCATGTACAACGCGCTTGAACGCTTCCGCATCCGCGGGATCAAGACAACACGTCTGTTTGCGCAGGAGGTCATCTCGAACCCCGGCTTCCGACAGGAGCGGATCACGACCGACTTTCTCAATCACTTGGCCAGAAGTGGCTGACACTCGCCTGGAAAAGGCCCGTGCTGAGCCGCGCTCTTTATCGCCTGATGGTTACCTGGCATCGATTGTGTCGAGTATTCTAACGGCTGGCGCAAAGCCTCCCAATCGGGGAAAATAGCGGAAAGATCGATTAAGCCGACTAAGTTGGCGCTGGAACAAGGAGCGAGGACATAGATGTTTGATTCCCTCACCGACAAGTTGAACTCTGTATTCTCCCGCTTGCGGGGAAAGGGGAAACTCTCGGCAGCGGACGTTACCGCTGGCCTGCGGGAGATCAGGCTTGCGTTGCTCGAGGCTGATGTCAACTACAAGGTGGTCAAGGAGCTGATCGACCACATCCGCGAGCGTGCGGTGGGAGAAGAAGTACTGGAGAGCCTCACTCCCGGTCAACAGGTCGTGAAGATCGTGCGTGATGAGCTCACCGCACTCATGGGCGGTGAGAATACCGGCCTGAATCTAGTCCACCATCCCGCCATTGTCATGCTTGTCGGCCTGCAGGGATCGGGGAAGACGACGACGGCTGCGAAGCTTGGCATGCTGTTCAAGAAGCAAGGGCGGAAGCCTGCTCTCATCGCTGCTGACGTCTATCGTCCCGCTGCGATCGCACAGTTGCAGGCACTGGGGGATGACCTGGAGATCCCTGTCTTCACCGGCGACGGAAAAGACCCCGTGAAGATCGCATCCGACGGAGTGAAATGGGCAAAGGAAAACTTGCATGACGTTGTATTCATAGACACCGCCGGTCGACTGCATATCGACGAGGCGATGATGAAAGAGCTTGAGCGGATCAAGGATACGGTTGAGCCGGACGAAATATTGTTTGTCGCCGATGCAATGACCGGTCAAGAGGCGGTGAACATCGCCGCGACTTTCAACGAGCAAATCGAGTTCTCCGGTGTGCTTTTGACCAAATTGGACGGCGACGCTCGCGGGGGAGCGGCTCTCTCAGTCCGCCACATTACCGGGCGGCCGATCAAGTTCGTCGGTCTGGGGGAGAAGGTTGCCGACCTGCAGCCGTTCCATCCCGCGCGCATGGCCGAACGAATCTTGGGGATGGGTGATGTGCTCACGCTGATCGAGCAGGCCGAGACGCAACTTGACAAGAAGAAGGCGGAGCAGCTCGTCAAGCACATCAAGAAGAACCGCTTCACATTGCAGGACTTCCTCGAACAGATAGAGGAGATGCGCAAACTCGGCCCGCTCTCCGGCGTTCTCGACAAACTCCCGATTAAGGGAAAGATGAAGGGGAGCATCGATGCCGACGAGCGTGAGCTCGACCGGACTCTTGCCATCCTGCGCTCGATGACCCTGGAAGAACGACAGAACGCCTCCATAATTGGTGGCAGTCGTAAGAAGCGTATAGCACGGGGAAGCGGAACGAGTGTCCGTGATGTGAACCAGGTTTTGTCGCGATTCAAGGACTCTCAGAAGGCGATCAAGCTGATGAGCGGCAAGCGGGGGAAAGGCCGCTCGCCGATCGACCTGTTGGGAATGTGAAACAAGCCGCTGGCCATCAGGGTTCAGCCGATAGCCAACAATCTGCGAAAAAGCCTTTCCACCCAGATCCTTTCTTGGTTTTTCCCCATCCCCGCTTTGCACGCTTTGTCGGTGCCGGTGGTCTTTCGGATGGAGGCAAAATGGGTTAAGATTGGCGAGAATACCACCTGTTGCGGACGGTGCTGGATGGGCTTTGATAGCTTGGTGCTCGGTGGACAGCTTCATTATTGGCTGACAGGCGACAGCTGACGGCCGACAAATACACGAGGTGAATCGATGGCAGCGAAGATCAGATTGAAGAAGGTAGGAAGAAAAGGGCAGGCCTCATATCGTGTGGTCGTGCTCGATGGGCGAAAGCCTCGCGACGCAAGAGTGGTTGCCGATCTTGGGCACTACGACCCTAAGACCGACCCGGCGACGTTCGAGGTGGACAACGAACTCGCACTCAAGTGGCTGCTCGACGGCGCAAAGGCGACCAAAGCCGCGCGCGACATTCTCTCTCGAGCCGGTGTAATGGCGGCCTGGGATGAGGCAAAGCGTCAGCAAGTCCAGCAAAACTAGCGGACATGCTTTATCGCCTGTGCCTGTTCCTCGTGCGTTCGCTCGTCGATCTTCCGGAAGAGGTGCGGATAGACCGCATCGAAACCGAAAAGGTTGACATCTTCTTCCTGCACGTGGGAAAGGAAGATCGCGGGCGTGTCCTCGGCAAGGGCGGGAGGACAATCGGCGCATTGCGCACGTTCCTTGAAGGTGTGGCTGCGCGTCTCGATCGGGAGGTTGTGGTCGAGATCATCGACTGACCCGCGATGCGTTTTGATGTGCTTACGATATTTCCGGAGGCCCTGGCGGGCTTCTTGGCGGTAGGTGTTCTCGGACAGGCGATAGAAAACCGTACTGTCGAGGCACACCTACACGACTTGCGAGACTTTACAGACGACCCGCATCGAGTGGTTGACGATCGACCCTACGGCGGCGGCCCCGGCATGCTGCTGAAGGTCGAGCCTATCGTGCGCGGCATCGAAGAGGTCAAATCCGGCGGGGTCAGATCTTGCTTCTTGCATGAAGCGTGCGAAGAAACTCCTGAGCTGCAAGAAACAAGGTCTGACCCCACCAGATGGAGAACAATACTCCTCTCTTCGCAGGGGCGGCTGTTCTCGCAACAGGATGCGATTGCGTGGGGAAAACTCGACGGCCTGCTGCTCGTGTGCGGCCGCTATGAGGGAGTCGACGAGCGCGTGGTCCAGTTTGTCGACGACGAGATATCAATCGGCGATTTTGTCCTCACCGGTGGAGAGCTTGCGGCCGCTGTCATCATCGAGGCGACTGCACGGATGGTGCCGGGCATCGTCGGTAGGTTCGAGTCGGTGACGAGCGACTCTTTCTACGAAAAGCATCGCCTCGGGCCGCCTCAGTACACGCGACCACCTGACTTCCGCGGTATATCGGTTCCGGATGTCCTTCTCTCTGGTGATCATGCCCGTATCAAGCGATTCCGCGCGGAGAAAGCATGGGAGAAGACGATGCGTAACCGGCCCGACCTTCTCGGGCTGGAACCGAATCCCAGTCGCGATCTTGACAGGACAAATAGTGATGGGTAATCTGTACGTTGGTCTCTTGCACTTCCCGATGCGCGATCGCCGCGGTGACATCGTTGCCACGGCGATGACGTCGATAGATGTGCACGATATCGCGCGATCGGCGCGCACCTACGGCGTGGCGCGTTACTTTGTCGTCACCCCGTTGCCGTCACAGCAACGGATTGGGTGGCGTATCCGCGGTTTCTGGACCGAAGGCGAGCACGCGATGGAGGCGAGTCGGCGTGGCGACGCGCTGGAAATCGTCACCATGGCGGAGGATCTTGAGGAGACTATCTCCTGGATTCGCGATGCCGAAGGAGTGGATCCGCTACTTGTGGCGACATCGGCGCGGGTACACGAAGGGCGCTCGGTGAGTTACGAGCACCTGCGCCAAGAGATCGCGCACGGCGAGAAGCCGATGCTGATCCTTTTCGGCACGGGGTGGGGAATGGTCGATGAACTTATCGAGGCCTGTGACATGTTGCTTCCGCCGATCATGCCGGCGAGTGATTTCAATCATCTCTCGGTGCGGGCGGCAGCGGCGATCGTCCTCGACCGTGTAGCGGGAGACAGAACAGGAGGAGAGAATGGATAACATCATTAGGGCGGTGGAGAAAGATTACCTCCAGGAACGGGAAGACTCGTTCTCGCCCGGAGATATCGTGCGCATTCACGAGCGGATATCGGAGGGGGCCAAGGAAAGGATTCAGATATTCGAAGGGATCGTACTCAAGCGAAGTGGTGGCGGCACGAGTGAGACGATCACTGTGCGCAAGATTTCTTCCGGAATCGGCGTGGAGAAGGTCTACCCCGTACACTCCCCCAAAATCGAGAAGATCGAGCTGGTGAAAAAGGTACCGACGCGTCAGTCGCGCCCCTACTTCCTGCGTGGTCTACGCCGCATCCGGTGATGAGACGGGAGAAGCGGAAGAAGGAGAAGAAGCCGGCGTTCATCCTTCGCCTTGCGCGTCATTTCGGCTGGCATCCGGGGCGGGTGGCGAGTGAAATCCTCGAGTGGGTAGAGGTTCTAATCGTCGCAGGCGCACTCGCTGCTCTCGTTATTACGTTTGTCAACGTGCGCATGCACTTGCCGACCTGAGCGATGATC
>CAZBSW010000052.1:0-9661 GCA_964494835.1 uncultured Thermotogae bacterium | reverse complement strand
GCTTAGGCCTCCGTGTGGTTGCGGTGACGTCCGTCGCGAACCAGCGCACCGCCGTGGCGACTCACTCCAGTGGGAAGAAGCTGTCCGACTTGGCAGATGTTGTGATCGACAATTGTATCCCTCCCGAGGACGCGCTCGTCAGAATCGAAGGACTGAAAGAACCGGTGGCGGCAGGTTCCACGATCGCTGTGGTTGCGATTTCCATGGCGCTGGTCGCGGAGATTGCCGAGCAGCTCGTTCGTCGGGGCCATTCTCTGGACGTCTTCGTATCACCCAACGTCGAGGGCGTGGCGCCGGGACACAATCATCAGGTATTCGAGGCGTATACATCGCGAATCCGAAACCACCAACAGCGATAGAAAACAACGATACGCCAAGAGAAGGAGGAGTTAAGGTGAGTGTTCTGAAAGATCGGGTCGCTCTAATAACTGGGGCTAGCTCTGGCATCGGACGGGCAACGTCGAAGCTGTTTGCCAACGAAGGGGCTAGGCTCATCCTCGTTGATTTGGATGAGAAGAACGGGATGGCTCTGCATGCGGAGATGTCTTCGTCTGGCGGGGAGGCGATCTTCTGTCACGCCGATGCGTCAAAGCGAGCCGATGTAGAACAGGCCGTAGCAGACGGAATTGCCGCCTTTGGGCAGATCGATATCCTGTTCAACAATGTCGGCATCGGCCTATTTGGTACGGTCGTAAGCCTATCTGAAGAGGACTGGGACCGAGAGCTGAACGTCAACCTGAAGAGTGCGTTTCTCTTCTCCAAGTACGTCATTCCCCATATGCAGAAGAGAGGGAGGGGGTGCGTCATCAACACCTCTTCTGGAGCTGGAATCGTCGGAACCATGGGATCGGTCGGATATTGCGCTTCCAAGGGAGGGGTTGTATTGCTCACAAGGGCTATGGCGCTTGACCATGCAGAGCAGGGCATCAGGGTGAACGCTGTTGCGCCGGGAGTGGTCGACACGCCTTTCAACGACAAGATTCTAGCAACGACGCCCGATCCGGCGCAGACAAGACGAGACATGGAGAATGCCCATCCCATGAAGCGGTTGTGCTCTGCGGAAGAGGTGGCAAAGGCGGTCCTTTTCCTGGCTTCCGACAACTCGTCCTTCGTTACGGGTACAGTCCTCAGCGTTGACGGTGGATACACCGCCCAATGAGTTGAAAGGAGGTGGTCACACTCGGTCTATGGAATGTACGGAAGGAGGCTCATGGCGTACTGATGTCACGACACTACAAGGAGGGAACAAGATGACATCGTGGACGAGTCGTTTGCGCATAGCTTTGGCGGTTCTTGTTGTGGTTGCGCTCTCTGCGGTTCCGCTGTTGGGACAGAGCGAGAGAACGCTGACGGTAGGACAGAGTGTGGCTGTCACGAAGCTGAGTCCGGATAGGGGAACTTTCCTCTATTATCCGGCTGGTTATGAAGTCGCAATGCTGATTTACGACACCCTAGTCAATTTGGACGAGAACATGGGTTTAGTCCCGGGCCTCGCGACCTCTTGGGAGGTCGCAGTGGATGGGACGACCTGGACCTTTCACCTGCGGCAGGGAGTCAAGTTCAGCAATGGAGATCCCTTCAACGCAGACGTGGCGGTCTGGAACATCCAACAAATAATGGACAAAGAAGCGTATCCGACGGACCGAAGCATCCGAGATGAAATAATCGGTGTCGCGAAAGTCGATGACTCTACAATCACGATCACCACGGATAGGGTCTACCAACCTCTCCCTCGTAGCTTGGCATTCCAAGGTAATGCCATTGTGGATCCTGTCCTATACAATGACCCCGAAAAAGGGCACCAATGGTATGCGACCAATCCAGTAGGGACAGGACCCTACATGGTTCAGCAGTTTGATGTAGGCAAGAAGATAGTTCTGGTGCCGAACCCCAACTTCTGGGGCGACAAGCCGGCGTTGGACAAGATCACATACGAGTATCTCCCTGATCCGGCAGCTCGGGTTGCCGCGTTGAAAGCGGGCGAAGTCGATCTAATCGACTCGGTTACTGCGCAAGATGCCGTGGCACTTGAGGCATATCCTCACGTAAGGATCGATGCGGTACCCGGCGCTCGTGTCGTCGGTCTGTACTGCTTCCTGCTACACAAACCACTGGATGATGTCAATGTACGCCAGGCAATCTCATATGCAATCCCACGGGATCTCATAAGCAAGAACCTCTTTCTAGGTAGAGGGTCCGCAGCCGACTCACACGTTGCAATAGCCCTTCCTGGCCATGTAGCTGTAGGGACTACCAAGCAGAATCTTGATAAGGCGAACGCACTTCTCGATGGCGCAGGCTACCAGGACACTAATGGAGATGGGATACGAGAGATGGACGGCAAGCCTATCAAGCTGACACTCCTCGCCCCCAACGGGCAATTCGCCCAGGATGTACAGATCAGTGAGCTCATAGCAGCTACATTGAAGACCATAGGGCTGGACGTTACGGTCGACAAGATCGAAGTTGCCTCCTACTGGGGTGAAATGCGTAAGATCCCGAGCGAGACTACTTGGGACATGGCGCTCTTCGGTTATCTCCCGGCAAATGGGGACACGTGGAATACTCTCTCTGCGATGTACATACCGCAAGGAGTCGATGTCAAAGCCGATGTTGGGCCTGTAGAATGGAATATCATGCACTATGATAATCCATCCGTTACACAGTGGATCAACGAGCTCAGCACGACGTTTGATGAGACAGCAAGGACGGCACTACTGACTAACATTCAGGTGACGTTGTGGCATGATATGCCGTCCATTCCGATCAACAACGACGTCTTCATTGCTGCGGCCAAAGACAACGTCAAGGGACCGCTGTACTGGGGCAATGGGTTCCTGGTCTTGCGGAAGGTCTATCTCGAAGACTAGATAGGAGCGAAAGCCAAAGACCAGTATTTACGACAGCTGGGGTAATAACCGAGGGCGCTTGTGCAAGGATCCCTTGGCTGTTGCTAATATGCTCGGACGTGGCGTCTAGCGCCCATGCCGCGTCCGGCTGTACCAGTCTAGCCAAGTACAAGAGGGGGACGAAAGCCATGACTAGCTTCCTGGCTAGGCGACTTGTAAGATCGCTGGTCCTGCTCTTTTTGACGCTCACTTTAGTCTTCGTGCTCTTTCGCATTGTACCCGGAGGACTCGAATACACGGTAAGTGGTGGATTGGGTACAACAGCCGAGATCCAACGGATTCGGGTACAACTGGGACTGGACAAGCCTCTTTTCACCCAATACCTCCGGTATCTTAATGATCTCCTGCGTGGGGATTTAGGTTACTCCTTCGTGCTTCAGCAGCCAGTTGTGCATGCGATCTTCAGTAGACTCCCGGCCTCGCTCTTGCTGCTCTCCGCGACTATCGGACTCGTATTGATTGGCGCGACTACTCTGGGACTCAGCGCCGGAATCACAGGTAGAACGAGTATCCTGTTTCCGGCTTTCGTCGTCTATTCTATACCACACTTTGCTCTTGGTCTGCTGCTAGTTAGCATCTTCTCCGTGCAGTTGCGACTGCTCCCGGGATTCGGCTTACGTAGCGCCGCCTCGTTGATCATGCCTTCGATTGCAACGGCGATGCCATTGATCACTGTCAACGCAAGACTGATTGCAGCGAGTGTCATGGAGGAAGGAACAAAAGAACATGTAAGGACAGCAAGGGCGAAAGGACTCACTGAGCGTCGCGTACTTTTTAAGCACATTTTCCGAGGTGCCTCTCTACCTGTACTGACGAGTGTCGGAATGCAGGTTGGGTATCTCCTCGGAGGGCATGTCGTAATTGAGACGGTCTTTTCTTGGCCAGGAATTGGGCTGCTGCTGATTCAGTCAGCAAAGGCGCGTGACTATCCAACCGTGCAAGCCTTGACCATCCTTCTTACAGCCGGCTTTCTTGTGGTGAACACAATGGTTGATTTGTTATACGCTGCTCTGGATCCGCGGATCCGCCTTGATTGAGGTGGTGGAGTTGTGAATAGGAATCTTCAGCTCTGGGTTGGCTTATCAATCATGGCGTTCTGCGTTCTTGCAGCAGCGATTGGTCCTAGTTTCGTTCCTTACAACGCGTATGAGGTGGATCTGAGGGTGGCTTTGGAAGGTGCATCATTAAGTCATCTACTTGGCACAGATGCACTCGGGAGAGATCAGCTGGTCAGGATGATGGTTGGAGCGCGGTATAGCCTTGCAATGGCGCTGGGGTCAGTCTTTGTTGTCACCCTGCTTGGAGTGCTCGTAGGGGTTTCATCGGCGTACGCACAAGGTGGTTTGGTAGATAACGTGCTAATGGGGGCGACGGAGGTGGTGATGGGGATTCCCATCGTGATAATGGCGGTCATTGTTGTCAGTCTTGTACCATCGAAGATCGTAGGTGTTGTTGTGGCTATTGTCGCGGTATACACACCCACAATGATCCGTCTGGCGCGGTCAAAGGCGTTGGAGATACGAACAGAGTGTTATATAGAGAGTGCGTTCGCTATCGGAGCTAGTGTGCCGCGGATCATACTCCGGCATATGCTCCCGAATGCTCTTGGTCCGATAATAGTAGAGGCGACACTGCGGGTTGGAGAATCCATCATCCTAATTGCGGCGCTTAGTTACATCGGATTAGGCGTGAATCCGCCGATCCCCGAGTGGGGAGTCTTATTGAGCCAGGGCCGTGACTACATGTTTTCGTTTCCCTATTTGATTCTATACCCGGGGATTGGCCTCGGGCTGATAATCTTCGGTTTCAACTTGTTCGGTGAAGGGCTCAGCCGGTGGTTTCTTCTCAAGCGCCGCTAGCAAGGGGGGAAAATCCGGAAGTGGATATGGGATCGATGTGCAGATAAAGCCCAATATAAGTGGGGGGTCGGTTATCGGGACTTCATCGCTTATCAAGTCAGCGCCGTCATTCGAGAATGACTAAGCCAATCTCCTCGTCCACACCGGACGCGGCACAATGAACGAGCACAAAGGAATGGGTGACTCTGTTGGACAAAGCGTATTCACTGTTTTTTCGCGAGATAGACAAACTGCTCTGTGAGTTAAGGACGTCACAGGAGGGGAACATTCTGCGGGCCTCCGACGTGATTTCCGAGTGCATAGAGAAAGAACACCTTGTTCACGCGTTTGGCACCGGACACTCGTATCTTCTTGTCCGGGAGATCTCGTTTCGGGCCGGCTCGCTCGCGGCGGTTAGTCCGATCTACGACTTCTCCTTGTCAGGGGGACTGCAGCTGGAAAAGAGCACGTACCTCGAGCGGCTCGATGGGTATGCGAAAATCCTGATGGACTACGTTGATCCTCACGAAGGTGATGCGTTCATCATTATCTCTAACTCCGGACGCAACGCTGTGCCTGTTGAGATGGCCATTGCAGCGAGAGCGAAACGTCTCCCCGTTGTTGCAGTGACATCCGTCGCGTACTCGTCTTCTCTCTCACCGAGGAACCACGCCGGCAAGCGGTTGTACGAGGTAGCGGACGTTGTCCTGGACACGCGTACCAAGCCCGGCGATGCGTCCGTCTCGCTGCCCGGGCTTCGCCAGAATGTCGGAGCGACATCCACGATTGCCGGAGCTTACCTGCTTAACGCGGTCTTCGTTCAGACAACCGCCCGGTTGCTTGAAATGGGGATGGACCCACCAGTGCTCTGCAGCGCCAACGTCGATCAAGGGATGCAACGCAATGAGGAGATCTTCCGAGCTTATCGCCCTCGCATGCGTAGCTGGTAGACCTGATTAAGACACGCCAAGACTCGGCGATAGGAGGTGGCGTTCGATGCAACATGACGGCCGAATTCTCATCACCAACGGTCGGCTTGTCATTGGAGACACGGTTCGGTCCGGAGAGATTCTCATCGATGAGGGGAAGATCGAGTACATCGGTTCCAAGGCTTCCCGTCGCGCCGACGCCACATTCTCCCGACTCGACGCGGGCGGACTGTACGTGGGCCCCGGGTTTATCGATCTACAGGTGAACGGGGGAGACGGCTATCACTTCCTTAATGCGAACACCGAAGAAATCCGCGCCATCTGCTCGTTCCACGCAGCACATGGCACCACCGGCCTTCTTGCCACCCTGGTCACGGCACCGATCCAGGTATTGCGCGACGCGATGGGACGACTAACCGGACCCGATCGCCCCCTCAACCTCCTAGGGCTCCATCTTGAAGGTCCGTTCATTGCAGAGACACGAAAGGGGGCACATAACGAAGCCTACATCCTCCCTCCCAGAGAAAGCAATCTTCTAGGGCTGGTCCGTGGGTTTGAGCGCGACCTTCGCATGGTGACACTGGCACCGGAGATTGACGGTGCTCATGCGGTGGAGAGGCGAATCCTCGAGATGGACGCCGTTCTATCGCTTGGACATTCCGATGCGACATACGACGAGGCGATGAAGGCTTACCGCCGTGGCGTCAGAAGTGTCACCCATATTTTCAACGGCATGCGGGAGTTCCATCATCGGGCTCCCGGAGCCGTCGGTGCTGCGATTGCGTCGGACGTGGTCGTCGGCGTAATTGCCGATGGAATTCACGTTCATCCGAGCGTCGTTCGATGCTTGTGGCGGGCCAAGGGGCCAGACGAGCTATATCTGATCTCCGACAGCATCGCCGCTGCGGGCCTGGGGGACGGGTGTTACACGCTGTCGGGGCTTGACGTTATGGTATCTGAAGGGTGCGCCACACTTACTGACGGCACCCTTGCCGGAAGCACTCTCACGATGGAGATCGCGGTACGGAACCTGATTGAGTACGCGGGAATCACACTGTGTCAGGCGATTCGCGCTGCTACGGCGAACCCGGCCCGCCTTATCGGCCTCGATCGTACCAAAGGTGTGTTGAAACTGGGCATGGACGCGGATCTTGTCGTGTTCGATGACAGCCTTCGCGTCCGGTTCACGCTCAATGGAGGACAGCGAATCTACGATGCAACGGCTACCAATTATCGCGGATGATTACGAAGAGATGAGTCGCTACGCCGCGATCTACATCGCACGGCAAGTCCTGAAGTGTCCGGACTCGGTTCTTGGTTTGCCAACAGGGAATACGCCGGCGGGTATGTACCGCATTCTCGTCTCGATGTTTCGAGAGGGGCTCGTCGATTTCTCGCGAACTGGCATCGTGATGCTCGATGAGTTCCGCTGTCTGCCACCCGAGGATCCGAGGGCTTTTCAATCCTACGTTCGTCGCAACTTTCTCGACCATGTCAATGCACCGGCCAATCGTGTGCTTATTCTCTCGGCGCTGCATGATTCCCAAGAGGCCTGTGCTAAACACGATCGAGCCATCGAAGCCCTCGGCGGGATTGACCTCCAAGTTCTAGGCATTGGGCGGAATGGGCATATCGCGTTCAACGAGCCGGGGAGTCTCTGGAACGCGACGACGCACCTCGTCAAGTTGACACCGGAAACGCGGAGCCAGCATGCAGAAGAGTTTGGATCGATCGGAAATGTACCCGATTCAGCGATCACGGTGGGAATTGCCACCATCATGCGGGCTCGGCGTGTTCTTCTACTTGCTTCTGGAACTGAGAAAGCGGAGGTGGTAGCACGCGCCATCGAGGGACCTGTGACCAGAGAGATCCCTGCATCGGTTCTCCAGCTTCATCCGACGCTGGATGTTGTAGTCTCAGAGGACGCGGGACGCCTTTTGAAGCGGACCACGAAGTGGAGACCGCCCGAGCAAAGCGTCGTGGGCACGATCGTCGATCGGTGGGGGACGGACAATACGCCGTCGTGTGAGAGGGAGAGAGCGTGAATCGACTGTTGGTCTTGATAAGCAAGTTCTTGTAACCGACAACGTGAGGTCCTCTCCATACGATGCGATCAATAGGGTATGTGTCCCCCACTTATTCCCCAACAGCTATCGCAACAACGCCAGGATCTGCTTATGAACTTCCCATGACGGTTCCCATGCACCCTCTGCCATGTTGGACAGGATCACAAGATTGACGTCTTGATCGGGGAAGTATCGCATCACTGCGCTGACGCCGGCGTTGTAGCCTTCCTTTTGGCAACAGACAATGTGACCGTCGGGTTCAACGTAGAACCACATCCCCAAACCGTACATCATGTTCCACCCATCACGTGCCTTATATGGAACATGCGGAGTGAACAACAGGTCGGCAGCGCGCGATGACAGCAGGACACCGTCCTTTGCTGCGCGCAGGAACCGGTCGAGATCGGCGGCTGTGACATATGCTCCGCTGTCTGGGGATCCAATCGGCGGGAAGGAATAGATATTCTTATGCCATCCCACCACTTCGCCTTGCTCGTTTCGCACGGGATCGCTCCCTTCCGCCACATTCGGGATACACTGGTCCATCGCGAAGAAATCCGAATCCTTCATGCCGGCAGGCTTGAAGATGTGTTGACGAACGTAATCCCGATACGACATCTTTGTAGCCCGTTCAATCATCAGCCCGAGCAAAACAAAGCCGCAATTGCAGTAACGGCAACCCTGTCCTGGGGGAAAATTCGCGGGTTTGCGAACGAACTGAGGGAGGAAGTCGGCGGTCTCACGGATCGAGTAGTTGGGGATCGTCTTCCACAGGTCCGCGTAGTCCTCGCCTTCCTCTTCTTCGCTGTCATCACCGATGCCCGAACTGTGTGTCAACAGATGGAATACGGTGACCGAATCGGCAATGGTCGTTTCTTTCAAATCAAGGTACGGGATGACCGGCGTGTCAAGAGAAAACGCCCCCTTGTCGATCAACTGAAGTGTGGCTACCGCGGTGAGGAGTTTGGTCAGTGATGCTGTGTCAAACCGAGTGCTCCTGGAAACCGGCACGTTCCATGTTCTGCTCGCAAGCCCGTAGGTCCCGCAGAACACTTCCTCGTGGCCTCGCGTAATCCGGACGACGCCGGAGAAGCGCTGCTCATCCGTTCGCTGGCGTAAGTAACCGTCAACCCTCTCTCGCAATTCACTGCGCTTTTCCATGTTACCAAGGATACACGTCAACAACGGCTGAATACAGACTGCTCTAAGCACAGCCTCTGTCTTGTTCCCCTGTCGTGGCCGGATGCATTAAATCATCAGAGAATGACGGCTATGCGATGCTGCTGGCGTCAGGCGCATTTGCCATTGAAATAGGATATGTGTCACCCGATTTCAAGGCGACGTTTCGGAGTTAGACATCAGTTGAGACAAATCGCGGCGCACATACCTTACATACCTCATTTCTTTCGCTGTGGCTTTCGCAGGTGGAACGTCTACCCCCGGTGATGACCTGGAAGTGTTTCACGAATGCCGTACTGTTGAGTGGCTTTCTTGTTCGTGGAGAAGGTCGAGATAAGCAAGGAGACATCATAAGAGAAAGAGGCTTTCATCCGCCTACCGTTGGGTTGGGGATGTGGCGTGCGAGTTCTGGGACTAATCATCGATCACGTCTACTTACTGAAACAAGGTATGTGTTCCCCGATTACGTTTCAGCAGGGACCATAGTAGTTTATTTCCCTCTTGCGTCATTGGTGCCGTGGACGACATGGTTGGTCTTGGTTGCCCAGCAGCTGGTGCAGCATGGACGAACTGCTTGACATTTCAATTTACGATATGTTAGGAGTTTTGGATGGTCCCATTGGCCCGGCAAGTGGTTCTGGGCTGAGACCACCGATATGGGCCGGGTCTCAAAGATGATTATTGAGATTACTGACTCTGACCGACACCGACTGGTCACACCATCCGACACTTGTCTGAGG
>CAZBSW010000051.1:0-9698 GCA_964494835.1 uncultured Thermotogae bacterium | reverse complement strand
GATGACGACATCACTTCTCATCCTTATCGCCTTGATGGCAGGCTGTCTCCTCCTCGCCACGCGATTGCACGAGTCCGCTCTGATCATGGAAGAGGACACTTCGAGTCGGAAGGATATACAGAAGGGTGAAGAACAACACTGAGACTCCTTGTTGTTTGTGTGGATAGTTGACTCAAGTTCCGTTTGCACCGCACCGATGCCAGGGAGGATTCACCACATTAGGATTGTTTGGGCGACCTATGAGCGGCGCCCTGTAAACGGACTCCAGCTGAATGGCGCTTCCGATGCCACAAGGCTCAAGAGAGAACCAAGCGCTTCGTCTTTCTCCCCCTGCGTGTCTTTCGTGATCAGAAGCCTTCCCACCGTGGGGGAGCTCGGCGCGTTGAGCGAGTGGGCGGGAGAACAGCGATGGGTCATGAGTGAAGAGTAACGAGAACAGAACAAGAGGAGTCTCTCTCAGAGGCGCAGGCCTGTCTGCTGGTGTGTTCGGGCAGACAGGGCCGCCAAGAACAGCGCCAACATGAAGAACGAATAGAACAGAAGGCATCTCCTGGCGAGCTCTGCACCTGCCTGCGGACACGCACAGGCAGGCCTTGAGTCGAGCGCTAGCGAGCGAACTGGGTGCTTTGCCGATGCAACAGGGGCTTTGACCAGAAGTGGAATCATCCGCTATAGGTCTCCCAGTGAACCCTCGACTCTTCGTACTGGGTGCGGGCAGGCTGCTTTTCCGCGGGGATGCCGATGGGGATGAGCGCAAACCCGCACATATCATCCGGGAGTCCGGCGACGGTATGTACGCCCTCCTCGCGATCACCGACCAGGCCGCACCAAGTTGCTCCGAGACCGAGATTACTGACGGCGAGAAGTAGATTCTCCGTTGCGGCGGCCATGTCTTGATCAAACCATTTGTATCCCTCTTTCTTGCCGAACGGGATGATCACTGCACCTGCATCGACGCCGAACTTGGCGTACGGATGGGCCCGACAGATCGCAGCAACGCGCTCCTTCTCTGTGACAACGAGGAACTGCCACGGACGGGTGTTGCTCGCCGAAGGTGCGGCCATTGCCGCCTTGAGGATCGTTATGAGTGCCTCACGGGGAACGGGTTCTCCGGTAAATTTGCGGATCGATCTGCGTTTGGTGATGAATTCGAGCGTCTTGTCGTTCATGTGTATGCCTCCTAGCAGGATTCTGTGCGACACTAAAGTGCATGCTATCCATTGGTACACGAATACTCTATCAAATGGTAACGGAAAAGGCGAGCGGTTCCGTATCGTGGAGGCTAGCCCATGATCGAAGGCAAGATGAGTACCACTTGATGGCCCATGGCCTCGGCAATAGACCGTTGCCACCAGCGCGGTCGTGCACCATATCAATGCCGATGAGGTCGCCGTCCCCGGTTACACGAGCGCGTAAGAATCAAGCAAGCACGTGAAATCATTGCATCGAAACGACCCCTACCGCACGTCGGACGGTGACCCGATGTTGCCGGCCTCGACCTCGAGTGACGGATTGTATTATATTTTGATCCGGAAATAAACGGCTCATTATGGCAGCGGAGATGCCGCAAGAAGGAACTTGAATCTTAGTTGCCGAACAAGATGGGGGCTGAGAAGTCGTGAATAGGGTAGTGTTGATTACAGGCGCGTCGTCGGGAATTGGCAAAGCATGCGCCGAGCGGCTTGCCGATGAAGGGGATCGAGTCTACGGGACAAGTCGCCATCCCGGACAGGAAGCAACCGGCTCCTGGCCTCGGCTCATTACGATGGACGTGGATGACGACGAATCTGTTGCTGCGGCGGTGGAGGAAGTAGTGCAAGCGCAGGGGCAGCTGGATGTTGTGGTTAACAACGCCGGATTTGGCATCGCTGGTGCTGTGGAGGATACGTCGATCGAAGAGGCAAAGGCCCTCTTCGAGACGAATCTTTTCGGTGTGATGCGCGTGTGCCGTGCGGTGCTCCCACTGATGCGGGAGAGAAGACAAGGAACGATCGTCAACATCTCGTCGCTTGGAGGAAGGATCGGCCTTCCCTATCAGGGCCTTTACAGTGCAACCAAATTCGCATTGGAGGGATTGACCGAAGCATTGCGCATGGAGGTACAATCATTCGGAATCAAAGTTGTCTTGATCGAGCCGGGTGACTTTCGCACCGGATTCACCGATAATCGGCTGTATGCGGCGCTCGCCCGGGAGCGATCCCCGTATCAGGAAGGGTTCAAGCGTACCATCAGGGTAGTGGAATCGGATGAGCGGAACGGCTCGTCACCGGAGGAGATCGGAAGGCTCCTGACGAGAATCCTGAGTCGCTCTTCACCCCGGGCGCGTTACTCAGCGGGTGGGTTGTCACAGCGCGCCGCAGCTGTGTTGAAGGGTCTGCTGCCGAGCCGGACCTTTGAATGGATGCTGATGAAGTACTACAAGGTCTTATAACCACTGGGCTAAACGAGCGCCGGATCTAGCAGGATGGATGTGAGAGAGAGGAGAAAGCAATAGTGGATCTGTTTGAGAAGTGTCGCGGATTCTCTTCCGATCCCGCAGTAGCGCGTGGGATGGGATACCAGATCAGTCCGCAGGAGGCCGAGGAGCGTGGTCTCTACCCGTTCTTTATTCCCCTCGATCAAAGCGAGGGAACAGAGGCAATGGTCAACGGGAGGCGTCTGATCATGATCGGCTCAAACAACTATCTAGGATTGACAGTGCATCCCCGTGTGCAACAAGCTGCGATCGATGCCGTGCATGAGTACGGCTCAAGCTGTACCGGTTCACGCTTCCTCAACGGCACCCTCACGTTGCACACAACTCTTGAAGAACGACTGGCGCGATTTGTCGGAAAGGAGCGGGCGCTTGTGTTCAGTACCGGTTATCAGACGAACCTTGGTACCCTTTCTGCGTTGATCGGCCGCGGGGACGTAATCATCGGCGATCGGGAGAACCACGCAAGCCTTGTCGATGGAGCTCAGTTGGCACTCGGACGACTGCTGCGCTTTCGCCACAATGACATGAGTGACCTGGAGCGGGTTCTGAGCGGTTCGCCTGAGACTGCAGGGAAGCTGGTGGTGGTGGATGGGGTGTTCAGCATGAGTGGTGAGCTTGCACCGATACCGGAGATAGTCTCTCTATGTCAGAAGTACGGAGCACGCCTGATGATCGATGATGCCCACGGCGTGGGCGTTGTCGGGCAGTGTCGCGGTACGGCGGCGCACTTCGGTGTAACCGACAAGGTTGATCTCATCATGGGAACATTTAGCAAGTCATTTGCCTCCATCGGCGGATTCATTGCCGGAGAGAGATCGACGATCCAATGGATAAAGCACACGGCTCGTTCGCTCATCTTCAGCGCCAGTCTCCCCGCCCCCAATTGTGCTGCGGCCCTTGCCGCCCTCGATGTGATGGAACAGGAGCCGGAGCGATCGGATCGGGTCAACGCCATTGCTGCAAAAATGCGTCAAGGGTATCGACGCCTCGGCCTTGACGTCGGTAGGAGCGAAACGCCGATCGTTCCAATACTCATAGGAGATCAGCTTAAGACAATGGAGATGTGGAAGGCGTTGTTTGAAGCAGGTGTGTACACGAACGTCGCCGTTCCGCCCGCTGTCCCGCCGGGGGCGTCAATTCTGCGGACAAGCTATATGGCGACCCACACAGACGATCAGATGGACGAAGTCCTGCACATTTTCGCTCGTGTCTTGTAGCAATGATGAGAAACCCCTATTCGATAGACAGCTAATCATCTACGTACGCCGACCGCCTTGGGGATAGGGCAAGCTTAAGGGACAGGTTTCCAGAATAATCGGACCGAGGAACGGACGGTAAACAATGTTCTTGTTGGGTTCATACATGTCGAGTCGAAAGATGAGAGGGAATCAGCGCAGTAACGCCAACAGGTTGAATCATTAGTATTCAAGCGGTCCTAACGAGCACCGCGCCGGGAATGGTTGCTGTTGGCCTCGACCTGTCCGGGAACGCGCTGATCGGCGCGACTGACAACAGATGGCTTCCAAGGAGGCAAGAAGCATGGCTAGCGTATATTTCACCGATCTTACAACGAAGCCCGGAGTGGGGTTGATGAAGAAGCTGAAATTGCTCTTGGATCGACTCGAGCTGGACACGTTCATGGGGAAGGGTGACCTTGTTGCGATAAAGATCCATTTCGGCGAATACGGAAACCTCGCGTTCATCAGGCCGAACTACGTACGGGTCATCGTCGAGGAGATCGAGAAGGTCGGCGCCAAGCCTTTCCTGACCGATGCGAACACACTGTACAAGGGGAGCCGCGCGAACGCGGTCGATCATCTGCGTACGGCGACGTTGAACGGGTTTACCCCTGATGTCGTAGGAGCGCCGGTAGTGATTGCCGATGGTCTGAGAGGAAGCGACGAGATGAAGGTCGATCCGGGTGGCGATTACGTTAGGGAAGCGAAGATTGGGAGCGCGATCGCCCTGGCGAATGCAGTTGTCGTCCTTACCCACTTCAAAGGACACGAGCAGATTGGTTTCGGGGGGGCGTTGAAGAACGTAGGTATGGGTTCGGCGTCGCGCGCCGGGAAGTTGGAGCAACATTCCACATCGAGCCCGCTCGTGAAGGCAGAAAACTGTGTCGCCTGCCGTATGTGCGAACAGTACTGCCCCACCGGTGCGGTTACAGTAGACGCCCATGCCGCGATCGACTGCGACAAATGTATCGGCTGCGGCCAGTGTGTGGCGATGTGTGACTACGGCGCGATCGTCACCCGATGGGACGCATCCGCCGATCTACTGAGCCGGAGGATCGTGGAATACGCCAAGGCGGCGCTGCTCGGCAAGCAGGCGGTGTTCGTTTCGTTCATCACGCAGGTGTCGCCCAATTGTGACTGCTGGCCGCTGAACCAGCCGCCGGTCGCCCCCGACATTGGTATCGCCGCCAGCACCGATCCCGTCGCTCTCGACCAGGCGTGCATAGACCTTGTGATTCAGGCAGTCGGTGAGGACCCATTCCGAAAGGCGCACCCTTCCATATCCTGGGAAGAGCAGCTTGCTCATGCGGAGAAGATAGGGATTGGGACAAGGGAATACGAACTGAAGCGGATTGCCACTGAGCTAGGAGTACACGCGTGATCGCGGATGTTCCGAGGTTGGGGTGGTGCAAATGCCATCACGACACGAGTCGGTACTACGTTCGTCCCCTAGCCGGCGAGGACACAACATGCAACACGAACTGAAGTCGACTGTTCGCCGCGTGCGCGTTCACCTGGCAAGCCTCGGATGCGCCAAGAACCTTATCGATTCCGAACGCATCCTCGCCCGTCTTGCGACCGCCGGTGCGATCGTCGGCGCTCTCCCCGATGAGGCGGAGATCATTATCATAAACACCTGTGGATTCATCGCACCCGCCAAGAAGGAGTCGATCGACACGATCATCGACGCTGCTCGTTACAAGGAGGAAGGGCGGTGTCGGCGACTGATCGTCGTGGGCTGCCTAGGGCAGCGCTACGGTGATGAGCTTCGTCGCGGCCTCCCCGAAGTGGACGAAGTGTTCGGCCTCGGGCAAGAGGACGCGATCGTCTCTTCCTGTGGCCTTACGCCGCCGTGCGATAACGGTCGCGGCCATGACTGTGGCCGCTTCCTCCTCACCCCGCCGCATACGGCCTTTCTGCGGATTTCCGAGGGGTGCGACAACCGCTGCACCTATTGCACGATCCCCTTGATCCGCGGCCCTTACCGGAGTCGTCCTTCGGAGGAGATTATCACCGAAGCGGAAGAGCTGGTCGCAGGGGGAGTGCGTGAGCTTGTTGTCATCGCTCAAGATACGACTGTATATGGGACCGATGTTCCGGGAGAGATGAGAATTCACGGCCTGCTTGCCCGCCTGGCCGAAATCGATGATTTGCGCTGGCTGCGTCTTCTTTATACGCATCCGGCCCACTTCCCGCCCGGATTGATCGACGCCTACACCGAGATAGACAAGCTCTGCGCTTACGTTGACCTGCCGCTGCAGCATCTAGATGACGACGTCCTGCGCAGAATGGGGCGGAATGTCACTCAGAGACAGTCGCTCGACTTGGTCGAACGCCTGCGTACGCGTATACCCGGAATTGCCATGCGGACAACGTTCATCGTCGGCTTCCCCGGGGAGACGAGCTCTCAGTTCGCTACGCTACTCGACCATGTCAAGCGCCTCCGGTTCGACCATGTCGGCGTCTTCCCCTATTCGAGAGAAGAAGACACCGCTGCCGATCGGATGTCCGATCAAGTGCCGGAGGAGGTCAAGGAAGAGCGCGTGCGCGATTTGATGCTCGCTCAGCAGGAGATCGTATTCGAGCGCAACAGCGCGCTTGTTGGCATGAGGTTGGAAGTTGTGATCGACGGAGCGACTGAGGAAGATGATCTATGGATCGCTCGCTCTCCCGCCCAAGCCCCGGATGTGGACAGCGTTACCTACGTGCGCGGTCAGGGTCTTGCCCCCGGCCGGTTTCTGCTCGTCGAAATCGCCGGTGTCGACGGCTACGATCTGATCGCCGAGCCAACATCAAGCGGAGGTTGATGAAGATGGAAGAACAGGCATACACGCTCGTGCTCGATCAAAGTCTCGATCCCTCTCCGGTCCTCCCTGCACTTATCTGGGCGGAGGGAATCGAGCCACTGCGCGCCACTCCGGATACTCCACTTTTCCTGATGGACACGATCAAGTCGGTAAGAGAAGTCGGAGAGGAATATGTGCCGGCAGCAATGCGGGCACGCGTTCGCAAGATGCTTCGCCATGGCAAGTATCACGCGAGCGGCCGAGGAAAACCGGCGAGTGAGTTTCTGCTGCGGGCTGCGCTTGCCGACTCGTTCCCGCTTGTGAATGAACCGGTCGATGTGAACAACACGATCAGCCTCGCTTCTGGCCTCCCGGGATCGATCTTCGATGCCGACATCTCGGGGCGCCATCTCTTGATCCGCAGAGGCATGCCGGGTGAGACGTACGTGTTCAACAACTCAGGCCAGACGATCGATTTGCAGGATCTGCTCCTCATCTGCTGCAGAAGCGACGATCGCTGGGAGCCGTGCGGTAACCCGGTCAAGGACGCGATGGCGACCAAGATTCACTCTGGCACACGAAACGTTGTCGCCGTTCTCTACGCCCCCATCGATGAACCGCAAGACATCGTGTCGCACTGGGCCGATCGCTACGCCGCCCTCCTCTCCTCGCATTGTCGCGCCAACACGACGGGCTTTTGCATCGTCACTTCCGGCTGAGCCTATCCGTTCCTCAGTACCTAAGAACCGGTGCCCGGGTGCCGGTGGTGACGCGCCAGGAGAACCGCCCCGGCAAACATAAACAAGCCCAGCACAATGAGGATCGAGGCCACAGCTGAGCTGGGCGGCTTGATTAACAGGCCGATCACCAAGCCGATCAGCGCCGAACCCGCTCCCAACAGGCACGAATAGACCAAGAATCGGAATGTCTTCATTTTGGCTTTTCGGTCAAACAGGCGCTCTGCGTCCCATCAAGTGTCGATCGCTAGAACAGGATCTCGATGTCGGCCGAGTCCTTTGCCTGTTGGAACCAGTTGTTCCAGTAGTCATTCTGAGCGTTCTTGAGCACGGTGTCGTACACCTGGGACTCCACGTCGGCAAACGCCGATACATTCCCGTCCGAGTCAGTGTAGTCATTCGTGTTTTGGTCATAATAATCCTTGACGTCCTCATCGCTCACTGTAACGTCTGCGACGATCTTGGCCTGTAGCGCTTGGACCATCAGCTGTTCGCGGTAGCTGTTCGCCAACTTGTGTTTATACTCGTCGAGCGATGATCCCTGTTGCTGAAGAGCGGAGTCGATCTGGTCCATTGTCATCTGATTCTGTTGCATAATCTGCTGCAAGCGCGAGTCAACCTTGCTTGCAACCTGCGATTCGTTCGCCATGACTCCAAGAGCGTCGGCCTGCTGTACCAAGAGACGGGTGTTTATTATCTGATCAAGCACGTCGCGCTGATAACGGTCGAGGAATGCCGCACCTTCGGAAGTGGTGAACAGTGTCTGGCCGAACACTGATGGGAGCTGGGAAAAGATAATCTGAAATATCTGCGACAGGCCGGCGGCGGAGTTAAGGGTATCCATGCTGATCTCCTCGCCGTTCACTATCGCGGCGACGGTCTTGGAGCTTGTCTGCGTATCGGTCTGCCCCGCCACATCTTGCGGGAATACAGCCAGCGAGGTAAGCATCAGCCCGGCTAACAAGAACAGCGATAGTCTTTTCACGTGTAGCCTCCATTACGATTCTGGTCTGGAAAGATCGTCTCTTATCAGCTGCGGCATTTCAAGGGGGGACATGCGCATGCCCAGGAAAAGGAAGACCGCGCAACCGGCTAAAGGACGACTGGCGTGCCATCTGAAAGATCATCCACCACGCGTAGTCCGTAATAGACGTGCCCACACTCCGCGCCATCGAAATCGGCGACGCGGCGTATGCCCCCACTTGTGAAAGCCGAACTTCTCGAGGATATGCACGCTGGCGACGTTGATGTCGAGAAGAATCGAAAAAGCGTCTTGATCCACAGTTGCAGACACTGAGCGATTATGTGTGTGACAAACGGGACCGACCCCTCTCTTTCGGTGGCACTCGTGGACGTAGCAGCTGATCTCGGCCGATACGGACTGAGGCTACACCAACCGATTACCACGCCATCACACTCGGCTACGAAACGGGATTGCGCTCCGTGTTGCGTTCTGCCAGCCATTCCGCCCCCTCCTCGACCGATGTGGGCATCGGCTCCGCAGTGGCCGACCGCAACCGCACCGCTTGATTATAGATCTCGACTATCATTGGCCGATCACGCTTCTCGGCGATGCGGATTATCGTCGATATCTGCTGGGCTTCCGATTGGGCGGATACTGTTGCGTGCGAACTCCTTCCATCCTAGCGTACCGATATCTTGTCCTTCCCTCTCGTAATCTCATAGCGGACGCTCCCCGGCTCCTCGCCCGGACCGGCGGGATCAAAACCGGCCTTCTCAAGGACCCGACAAGATGCCAGATTACCTAGTGCTGTGTGGGCGACGACTATTCTTACCCGCGGATCGGTGAATGCATTTTCAACAAGCGCTCGCGCAAGCTCGGTTGCATACCCTCGGCAGCGCCACGTCGGCAGGATTGAAAAGCCGATTTCGACTTCATCGCTATCCCCTGGAGGGCCGAAATAGCCGCCCGTGCCGATCGCCGTCGAGGACGCCTGCGCATTGCCATGACGAATCGCGTACCACCCGTACCAACCGACAGCGGCTTCTCCCTCCGCTTGTAGTCGATCACGGAAGAAAAGCTGCGCATTGCGATCGTATTCTTCCGGTGGCCAACCGGCTGCCACAGCGACACCCAACATTGAGGCGAGGCGTTCAGAGGATTCCAATTCGGCGCGAACGTGCTCGGCGGTCGCCGCTATCAGCTCGAGTCGATCGGTCAGTATTCGGCGAACGTTGGATTCAGCCATCTCCATTCTCCGGGCTAGGATTTCTTCAGCCTGTTCAAGTATTCCCTCTTCTGGCGCTCCCTGCGGGTAAGTGCTTGCGAGATCACGTCCGCCGGGGCGAGTTCTTCCACCGCCGGATCGAACAAGCCGGACGTTGCCTTGGTCGAAAGTGAGTAGGAGCATCCAGCTCGATCGCGCTTCAGGTAGCCGTTGTCGACCAGGTGTCGTCGAAGACTGACATAATCGATCTCAATCTCCCGGCCCACATCGTT
>CAZBSW010000050.1:0-9803 GCA_964494835.1 uncultured Thermotogae bacterium | reverse complement strand
GTGCTCACCTACTGGCGTGACAATTACGAGAGCGGTGAAATCAATCTCGATGGCACGGCTTACAAGATTGCCGTTATCGACGAGAACAGCGATGGGGAATTTGATGATCTTGCCGGTGGGGTGCTTCTCATCGACCTGGATCAGAACGGCGTGATCCTGGCCGCGCCGGACTCGCATGAGCGCTATCGCCTGGACGAGCCGTTCAACACTGGCAGCAGGGTATATAAGGTTACTAAAGTAGCGACAGATGGTTCGCAGATCGAGATTGAAAGGACCGACACATGGGTCGATCCTAAGCCGCCGCTTGAGGTCGGATATCCGGCTCCGGACTTCTCCGACACCGACTATAATGGCGATCAAATTGCGCTTTCGGACTTGCAGGGGAAGATTGTTCTCATCGACTTCTGGGCAAGCTGGTGCCCGCCGTGTCGGGATGAGCTTCCAAACGTCGAGGCTATCGCCAACGATTATGCCAATGACGGCGTGGTCGTGCTCGGAATCGACATTGACCGGAACGAGGGGGCATTTGCAGGCATCGTCTCCTCATTCGGCCTTACCTATCACCAGATATTCGATGGTGCCGATGGTCCGGTCTCTTCTCTGTATCGTGTCATTGGCATTCCGTTGACCTACCTGATCGATCGCCACGGCGTTATCCGCGGCAAGGGCCTGCGTGGGAAGGCGCTCCGGCAGGCGATTGACGGTCTTGTGGAAGAGGGGGAATGAGCTACAGAGCGAGTGGGCGGGTGGCTATGCTGTTGCTTGCGACATGCTTGTTCATCGGCGCTGTCGCGTGCGCGCAGTCGTCGATTCTCACGTTTACCGTTTCTCCCGACGAAGTCTCACTTTCTCCCGGAAGTACGGCGGCCATCGAAGTCAAGATCGGTAATGGCTCAGTCTACCAAGCCGATGATGTCGCTGTGAGCTTGTCTAAGATCGATGGGTTCTCGCTCGACCCGGCGGAGGCGTCTGTGAACGAGATCCCGCCGTTCGGTGCGGCCAGTGTTACCGTACATCTCGGTGCATCTTCATCTCTCCCGAAGGGAAGATACGCGCTCTCGCTTCATGTGATCTACACTTACTGCATCGACGTCAGCTGTTTTCAGATTGTAGAACAGATTCCGCTTACGGCTACCGTTAGTGAAGAGACTGTCACCCCTGCTGCCACGGTCCGCATGCACGTTCCTCCCTGGCTCCTGCCCGTCGCTGCCGGAGTGCTCGTTGCACTGGGATGGGGGCTGTGGCAATTCCGCGGCCTGCGTCTGCCGTTGTATGTTTCTCTGTCCATCCTCGTTGTTGCAGGACTGGCCTACGGCGTTTCCCGTGGGCAACATGAGCAGGCGCAGGAGATCGCGGCCGTACTCTGTACGTCGTGTGTGGGGATCGAGTCGTCAGAGCCAGGAACGCCGTCGCTCACGCCCACCGCCCTGGCGGCATTGCAGACCATCTCTGCGGACATCGACTTGATCGTCTTTTTCGCGCCTTGGTGTCACACCTGCCCCTATGCGGAAGCAATGGTGGAACAGATGGCGGCAGCGAACGGGCATATTCACTATCGATTCATCGACGTCAGCACGCAGCGGGAACTTGCGCAAGAGCACGGCGTAATCCGTTCCAACCGCATAATTGTCCCGGCGATCGTACGGTTGGATACAGGCGAAGTAGTGTTTGGGATCGATGATCTGGAGAATCGCCTGCTCGATATGCTGGGGGTTGGGCCATGAGGTTGTCGATCGTGCGCAGGATAAGCCAGGGTTTCGGGATCGTTCTCGGCCTGTTCGGCGCCACCGGGATCGGGATGACCCACATTATCTTCCCAGGCCTCCACTGCTATGCATGCCCGTGGGCGGTGACGATTTGTCCGATCGGACTGATGCAGAATCTGGTGATCTACGGGACGTTCCCCTACTTCTGGATCGGTGCGATCGTCGCTTACGGATTGCTTGCCGGCCGCGCGTTCTGTGGGTGGTTCTGCCCGTTCGGGGCGTTGAACGATCTCTTGTCCTTCCGGCACGTACGAATCAATAGACCTGTTTCATATTCCAAGTATGCCGTACTGGTGGGGACGGTCATCGCTGCATGGGCATTCGCCGACACCATGTTCTGCAAACTATGTCCGGCCGCATCGCTCGAGGCGTCGATCCCGTATCTTTTTCTCGGTGTAGCCCACGTCAATCGCCCGTTTGTTGTGCACATGATCACGCTGGGCATTACGCTACTCGGGATGGTGTTGATCGCGCGCTTCTGGTGTCGCTACCTGTGCCCGATGGGGGCGTTACTTTCGTTGTTCAACCGCGTCAGCTTCCTCCATCTCGAGTTCGACGCGAGCCGTTGCGGGCGGTGTGGGGATTGTGCCTCGGCTTGTCCCATGGGAATCAGCCCTCACGAGGAATACGATGATCACAACTGCATCAAGTGTGGAGAATGCACTGCCGCGTGCTCGTTTGACGCCCTCAAGCTGGCGTTCACCCCACAGGTTGCATCCGCGGGCAAGCCCCACAGAGTCACGCAGCCGACAGACGCACACGGCAGGGATCAGGGGTTGGCTTGTGACAAGACCAACGCGTAGATGGCGCCAGTGATGACAAGCGTCAGTACAAGGGCGATCAGAATACCGACGGCGTTCGATGACGCAGCCGCGGCGCTGATTGTGTACGCTGTGATGTCATACCCGAGTGAACGTCCGGGCTGAGACGGGTCTTCCGCCCATACCTCCCAAGTCCACGTTCCCGTCTCAGATTGCGAGACGGTCTCTTTTCCCCAGATGAATGTTCCGTCTGACAATGGCCGTGGCGTTGGATACAGGCTCCGTTTGGTGCGGGAGTAGTGAAGCGTTCCTCCCGAGGCCGATCCGTAGTAGGCATACCGCGTGTTACCATCTGGGTCGATCACGCGCACATAGAGGAAAAGAGGCGTCCTTGTATCCGATCCTTCGACGGTGAGGGAACGTACCTGCGTCTGCCCGATGTGTACGGTCCCGTTCGGAGAGAACATCAGTGAGATACGCAACTTGGACTGTGGCAAGGTGGGGCTTCGGCCGGAGACGACCACGTAGCGGTCGATCGTGTACGATCCGAACGCGCCACGATCGAGGGTGGTTGTCACCCCTGCAGGGGCGGTCGTGTCCCTGTTGTACGGATCGATAATCGTGTAAGTGGTGGACGCCTTGCCGGTAATGACTACCCAGTGACAGTCCTCGGTTTGGCTTATCGTTCCGTGGCAATGACTTCCCCAGTGAACGCCGCAGATGACCGGATAGCCGCTTCTCAGGGCTTGGTCGATAATCACGGCAGCATCTGTATCGAGCCCGTTCTCATTGTGGTTGACATACGTTTTTATCGATATCTGAGGCGGTAGATGTGTCCACTCCAAACAGCATGATCCCGGGTCATCTCCGCACCGTCCGTATCCGCTGTGCGTCTTCAGCCAGTAGTTCAGGATCCCCGGATCCATTCCCTTTCGCGGATTGCCGGTACAGGAAGAATCCGCAGGCACGGCAAACTCGACACCGTAGTAGTCGAGAACCATGGCAAAAGACGTGATCAAACACCCGGCAGAGGCGACCACATCCGTACAACCGTTGGTACCCATCGAGCAATCGCCCCAGTATCCGTCCGCGTTGCGATACGCCTGATTGAACGCAGGCACGGCAAGGCTGAAGTTCGCTTGTTCTGCCGGGGCAGGTACGGTGAAGAGGAGCATGCTGACAGCCGTGAGAAAGACAAGAAATACCGCCCTCCTCATGACTCCTGTTCTTCTCCCTTACCTTCCTGGGCGCGAATGGAGCGGGCCGCGATCAACCCACTGACAGCGGAGTAGACGATGCCGCGACAGTGTCCGGACGCATCGCCGGCGACATAGAAATGGGGGATGATCGTCTCCATGGTGGGGTTCACCGGATACCGAGTATCGTAGAATTTGATCTCGGGGGCGTATAGGAAAGTATTGTCCGCGGTCAGACCGGGGATGATGTTGTCCAATTGCTCCAGTCCCTCCAGCAGGTTCACCACTACACGATCGGGAAGGGCCATGGAAATGTCACCCGGCGTGACATCGCTCAATGTGGGGGAGATCGTTGCCCGCCGCAGCCGTTCGGTCGTAGAACGGCGTCCGTTGTTCAAGTCCTTCAACCGCTGGATGATCGGTCTTCCCCCTCCGATTGTAGTCGCCAGTTTCGCGATTGCGCGGCCGTATTCGGTGGTGTCTTCTACCGGATTTGTGAGCTCAATATGTGAAAGAAGGGCGAAATTGGTGTTCTCTGTCTTGTCATCGTTCTCTGCATGGCCGTTTACCAGCGTGAAATCGTCATAGCTCTCCTTCACCACAAACCCTCGTGGATTCGTGCAAAACGTGCGCACCATATCATCGTAGGTAGCCGTGCGCACGCGCAGCTTGGCATCGTACATTACCTGCTCGATGGGGGCGTAGATCTCGGCTGGAAACTCGACGCGCACCCCGACGTCGATCGGACCGTATTCGGTGGAGATCCCCATCCTCGCCGCCTCTTCGCGCAGCCAATACGCACCAACGCGGCCGGGGGCGGCAATTACGTAGCGGGCTTCGATATCCTCTGTCCCTGAAAGGACGAATATCTCGTCCCTTTGTTCGATGTGTTCGATTCTGTTTTCGAGTGAGGTGCAAGTTCCTTTCTCTATGAGATGCTGGTAGAACCTGTCGATGATCTGCCTAACGTGAGATGTACCCATGTGACGCTGTCGCCCGCTAATGAATTCAATCCCATAACGACTGGCCGTCTTCTTTAGCTCGATGAGTGCCTGTTCGTCCTCGCCCGAGTACTTGCTGGGGGCGCCGAACGACGTGAATGTGTCGTCAATTTGATCGATGTACGTCTGTATTATGACCTCATCGTGACCGATGCTTGACGGGTCGCCGCCTATCTGAGATGTTAGATTGAGTTTGCCGTCGGAAAAAGCGCCTGCGCCTCCCACTCCGAAACAAATATGCGTCCGCTCGGTCGGCGCCTTGCCGCGATCGATCAGCAGCACCTCGAGACCGCTTCCGATCAGTTCCTTGGCGGCGAACAGACCCGCCGGCCCAGCGCCAAGTATCGCTACATCCACCCGTCTCATAGAAGTATCCTCCGTAGTTCGCTCAATTGAGCGATCGTCATGTCCGCTGCGGTCTCTTCTGGCTCTTGCTCCCCGTTGGGAATGATCCACACCGACCGCATGCCGGCATTATGCGCTCCGATTATATCTATCTGATACGAATTGCCCACGTATACCGACTGCCTGGGTGTTGCTTGTACCTGCTGCAGTATTGCAGCGAACACGCGCCGATCCGGTTTCTGGATTCCGATGTCGCCTGAGACAATTATGTGGTTGAAACACGACCTAATCCCCAGCACATTGATCTTGTGCCACTGCAGGTCGCTCGGGCCGTTCGTCAGCAGGCCGAGCGCATAGCGCCTGCCCAAATCGGAGAGGAGCGCGCGCGCTCCGTCAATCAAGCCGAGGGACTGTGCGCGTAGGTCAGCGTAAGTCCTGGAAAGCAAATGGGCGAGCGGTCGGTCATCGATTCCGTGCTCACGCAGTAGGTGCGCCCAAACCCGGTCTCGCAACGAGTGACTGCTTTCATGGTCTGTCTCCAATTCATACCACAGCGCGTAGTAGCGCAAAGCTGCCTGTTCCGGATCTCCGATCAGGGTCTTCTCGCAATCGGCACGAGAAAGAGCGGTTGTGATCGCTTCCGCTACGCTCGTTCCGTAATCGCACAGAGTCCCGTCGAGGTCGAAGATAACCGCAACCAGGTCGTGCGTAAGGGGTGGTTGAATGCCTTCCTTATCGCGCATATCCTGTATATGTTAACCTGCTTGGCAAGCGGGTACATCTGGAGACAGCCCTATCGACGGAATCAAGGGGGCGGGATGCGGATTATCGGAGGAAGCAGACGAGGGCGGAAACTTGTGGAATGGGAAGGATCCGGAATCAGGCCGATGCGCGACTTTGTGCGAACGGCGTTGTTCAACATCATCAGCGACATGGTTATGGATGCACGCTTTCTGGATTTGTTCTGCGGAACAGGCAGTGTTGGCCTAGAGGCGCTCTCCCGCGGGGCACGTGAGGTTGCCTTTGTCGATCGTTCGGCGAATGCGTGTGGAATCGTGCGGCGCAATCTTGACCTGCTGGGATTTCTCGACCGAGCGCGCGTGCTGCAGTCCGACTATGTTGCAGGGATAGATCATCTCGAACGACGCGGGAAGAAGTTCGATCTCGTCTTTGTCGGACCTCCGTACGACAAGGGGCTTGCCGACGCCGCGTTACGGCTACTTGCAGAACGTCCGATTATTGCTCCGGACGCGCTTGTTGTCGCCGAAGTGAGAAATAAGACGCGCCTGGATCAGAGCTACGGGCCTCTCGAACAGATTGACAAGCGAGTGTATGGAGATAATGTGCTCAATTTCTATCTCGCGGTTCCTGTCAAAGACGCCGTTTCGTGCGAGAATCTTAGGAGATGCAGTGAACAAGAAGACGATACTGATCACCAACGATGATGGAATAAACGCGCGCGGTCTGATGGCACTTAGAGAAGAGCTCGATCGGGTGGCGTACGTGGAGGTATATGCACCGGACCGGAACTGGTCTGCTGCCAGCCGTACGATGACGTTTCATAAGCCGTTGCGCGTTGATCGCGTGCGCCTATTGAACGGAAGTATCGGACATATGACGATAGTCACACCCTCCGATTGTGTCTCTCTCGCCGTCCTCGGTTTGCTCAAGGAGAAGCCCGACCTTGTAGTCTCCGGGATCAATGCCGGTCTTAATCTGGGAGAGGATGTCACTTATTCAGGGACGGTCGCCGCGGCGATGCAAGGAGTACGAGCGGGAATCCCGGCGGTGGCCGTGTCCATGGACACCGATGTCGAAGGACCAGAGGCACCCGATTACTCTCAGGCCGCGAACTTTGCGGCACGGCTGGCATCGTTCATGCTGGATTCCGATCCCCTACCGGCGGGAGTGCTGCTCAATGTCAATGTCCCCAGCCTCTCTCTTGAGCGCCCACCTGAGGTACGGTTGACACGCCTCGGGGGGCTTGTGTACAAGAACTACCTGGTGCACGGGAAAGACCCACGTGGTAGGAGCTACTACTGGATCACCGGGGAGCCACGGACGAACGTGCCTCAGGAGGAAGAGGGGACCGACATCTGGGCGATCTCAAACGGGTTCATCTCGATTACACCGATCCATCTTGACATGACCGATCAAACGCTGCTTGCCAAACTGCGAGAGTGGGAGGAGCGTCCTTGGTTCGCGTAGGAAGGGATCAGGCCTTCCATATTGTCCATACGCCGACGATGATGAATAGGCAACCGGCCGTATAGTGGACCACGCGAATGGCTCCTTCTGGGATCAGCCGTGACATCACCGCCCCAAGTACAACGGCAAGGGCGGTGGAGAGGAGAAGAGCGGCCCCCGCCCCGATGAAAACACCCAAGGGCGCGTGCGACTCAGCGGCAAGGCCGAACGCGGCAAGCTGTGTTTTATCTCCCAGTTCAGCCATGAATACGAGCAGAAACGTGGAAAAGATCGTCCTGAGCATCGTTACCTCCGGAATGGAAGGATTCTAGCACCGACATCTCGCGTGGGCAACTGCAATTACTGGCTTGCCTTGCGTGTGGCGGCGGCATACACTGCCTGTATGTGGAAAAGAAAACGGTATCAATTCTTCACAAACGTCACCTATCGTACATGCGAGACGTGTCTCTCCGAGCATGGCCGAATCGCGACCCGTGCGGATGCGTTCTCGCAATGCGACAACGGCTGTGAAAGATACGTGATTCCTTTCCCTAGAAAGGAGCTTTCATATCGCCGTGAGCAGCAGAAGAAGATGTTTGCCTCGGCTCAGGGTGAGTTGGAACGACGACGGTTGTTCAATGACGGGATCGGATTACTTGGAAGTGACAACGAACAGGCGCTTGAACTGTTGACCGCGTCAACCCGCTATGATCTATACATACCCGAGGTAGAGCGGCTCGTTGCAGCCAGGGGAGATATACTGCGATGCGACCCGGACTTACGACGGAGACTTCTCACAGTCTTCGCGCGTGCCTATTCCGACAAATTCGGCTGGCCTCGCTATGAACGTCTGCCTGAGCTGATGAGAATGGCACGTGAGGCGGAAGGGATGCGGCGCCTGCGGGAGATTCTCCGATGAGGTTGCGCTTCTCAGCGGCCCAAGAGATGGGGTTGATTGTTCTTGTCGCTGCAGGGATTCTGGCAAGTGGTATCGCTATGTTCATCCCGCGGCTCATACGTCATCGCCCACCGGCCCCAATGCCGATTACTCTGCAGAATGTGCTAGTGGTTCTCCCGACGTTCCTCGACTCGCCACCTAAGGTCGATCTCAACCGAGCGGGGGTAGATGAATTGAAAACGCTCCCTGGGATTGGCGAAGTGCTGGCGCAACGAATCATCGCCTATCGCCGACAGCACGGGCCGTTTCAGTCACTTGATGAACTGATGAACATAAGCGGCGTGGGGGAGAGCGTTGTTGCCGGAGCCAAAGACCTTGTCACATTGGGACAGTGATCGTCAACGCGTCGCAAGTGCGCAGATTCATTCGTTGGTTGGCGCTTCGCACGTGTCTTCGATCCAGGGGGGAAAGGCCGGTGTGCTTATGGGGTATGGCCTCAACTCTCACCCTTCCTCTAGGGGGCCTGTCCCATCATTATTCGCTGTCCAATGAGGCGACATACGCCAGCGTCCGTATCTATCCGGTGCAGTAGAGTGAGTGATTCAGTAGTAGACAGTGCGGGTGCGGTGGCGGGGATAATCCTTGTAGTACCGGTCTTGTCCACGGTTCCAGAGAAGGTAGTCAAGCTCGTGTGCGCTTGTCCTGTACCCTGAACGGCTGAGTTCCTCGACGATTAATTCCACTGCGTGCACGGCGCAGGCACGGATCTCAACCTCTTCTGGTGACCCGGCCTCGATTAGCTCGCCTCGTTCGATGCGAGAGACGAGCGCTGGTTCGTATGTGAGTATTCCATCAATGCGCAGTACATGCGGCACCAGGTTGTCGGCAAAGACCGTCAACCGGTTGATATCTTCGAATTCTCCTAATCCGGTTCCGATAAACGCCAGTGTCAAATCGGCGGCGGTGAGCTGAGCACGTTTATAGAAAGAAACACTTGTTCTATTATACACTGCGGTATCATTGAAAAAAGGCATCTCTCTCAGGATCGTCACCAATCTCTCCGCCGACCCTCCGGCAGATAGGATCATCTCGGTAAACCTCCCGTGGAAGCGGGTGATCAAGTAGCTTCCCAAATCATTGAGAGCCGTCGCGAACAGTCCCATCAGCTCAGCCACTACCGGTTGATTCAATTCCTGACGAAAGATCTTGGCACAATCCAGGGGAACGATCTCGGTTAAGGACTGCGCTGAGAAGGGACCGTGCGCCGTGAAATGATCGTTGAGGTGCGATGCGATGGTGAAGTAGCCGGACATCTTCGGACGCTTACAAAGGTGTGGGAAGTAACCCGACCCGAAATTGATCGCATCGAGCGTGATAAGAAAGGCGGCCGTGTCTTCCCCGTGGCTCAAATAATGGCACATTGGGTCAAGCAGCGGCTCTTTCATCGGAAGCTGCCGCAGATACTCAGCATACGCTGGAATCTTCGGCAGGTTGACGTGAACGTGCCTTGCGACTGTTGCTACCTGTGCGCAACTGGTACGCACCCCGTCCAGCAGATTCATGTCCCTCCTCCCAGACCAGATGAAAGGGTATCTATGCAGAAGGCGCCGAACAAGCGGGCGATTTCTCCCGTGTTCAAGGGAGCGCTA
>CAZBSW010000049.1:0-9906 GCA_964494835.1 uncultured Thermotogae bacterium | reverse complement strand
ACGACACCCCGGGCCAGCCGATCCACAGGCTCTCCGTGGAGGCGTAGTACGACCCGCGCCCGGTTGGCAAGCCACCGACGCTCCGCTTGAACCGCAACGCTCCGCCACGGCGCACGATCTGCACGGGAAGCCGGTTAGATACGATCAACAGGCGATGCGTCATGTCTGCCTCCTTCGAGGGCGGATTCACAATGAAGAATGCGCCGTCCCGCCGGGTGATGGATCGCTGTAAGGAGGCGCTCCCCTACGAGGGGCGATCCGACCCCGCTTCAACAGACGCAGGTCCGTGCTGACAAGCCGGTGAGCCGTAGCGACCGAGATCCCGAACCGCGCCGCAATCTCTCGGTAAGACCTCCCACGGCGGTGGGCCCGCTTCATGTCGACGATCTGCTTCATTTGAGCAGGGTCCTCGGCGAGTCTCCCGTCCACGACAGTAAATCCGTAGGGAACGCGACCCAGCCACTCTCCTCGCGACCGCTTCATCTCGAGCTGCGTCCGAATCTTTCTCGCCGCAACCCTTCGGTGAAACTGGCCGAGGCCGGAAAGAACATTCGAAATCACCGCATACCCGCCGGTTCTCCCTGAAAGGATCAATGGTCTATCATGCACGAACGTAGCGCAAACAAAGGCAATCCCTTCCTCGATCCACCGTTCAAGGGTCGCTACGGCATCAGCGACTGAGGAGAACGCCTGATCTAGGTCCCATACGAGGATCCCTTGTGCTTTCCCGTCTCGAATGAGTCGCAGCACCTCTCTGCCTCCGGATCTTTCCTCGAACGGCTTGGAGGTTTTGACGTGTGCTTCGCACACCGAGTCCGTAAGGCGAAAGCCATGCTCGGCGCAGAACGCCACCAGACCGCTCAGATAATCGGCGGTCGAATCAGCGCCTTCCTCTCCCCCACCACGCACGTACGCAATGAGTGACAGGTCGCGGGCGTTCGTTTCGACAGGTGGTGGTACATCACTCATCCTGCTAGTCCCTCCGTCAGTGTTTGTACCCCGCGGTTACGGCGTATTCAAATCTGAATATCATCCGGTGGCTTCCGGAAGACCCGCTGGGACCGGCCATTTGAGGGCCGGTCCCATAATGTGACTATTCCTTGATCAGACCCTTGTCAAGTAACCACTGGTGAGCCACGTCTTCGGGTTCCATGTGATCGATGTCTACCTTGGCGTTCAGCGCGGTCATCTCAGCCCGTGCTTCTGCCGGGTCTTGCGGGAAGGCCGCGACGAGTTCGTCGAGCGCGCTCTGCAGTCCTGGATTTGCTGCAAGGACGTCTGCGCGCACAACCGGTGCGAGGTCGTATGGCGGCCAGAAGTGCCGATCGTCTTCCAGTACAACCCATCCGTACTTTTCAATAACAGGGTCGGTCCCGAAGACCATCGTCGCCACACTCTTCCCACTGTGCAGGTACTCGAATGTCAGTCCGGGCAAGACTGTCGTGATGTAGTCCGGCTCGAACGCGAAGTGGTAGTGCAGCTGCAGCCCAAGGATCCCGTCAGGACGAGCGTAGAACTCGAAATCAGACGCAAACGGTACCTTCCCGTCCTTGGAGTTCACGAATGCGGCGAACTGTGTCAGGGTATAGACGTTGTTCTCGTCCGCGAAATCCTTTGTGACGGCAATCGAGTACGTGTTGTTACACCAGATCGGCGACAGCCAGACGAGTCCGATCTTCGCGTCGCTATCCTTTGCGTTCTGATACATCTGCTCCGAGGTTTCACCATTATACTCATGTCCGGTATAGGTGAGCCATTGGGTCCCCGTGTATTCCATGCACAGGTCGATGTCCCCGCTCTCCATAGCCTCGCGCAGCACCGTGCTCGACATCCCGGTCTTCAGCTGAACATCGAATCCGCGATCTTTCAGCAGGGTTGCCATCAGGTTCCCCACAACATATTGTTCGGTGAAATTCTTCGTTCCAATACGAATCGGTGCGGCAAGTGCCGCCGTTCCGATAATCAGGATCATCAACATGCTGATCGCAGTCGTCCATTTTCGCATACTACCAACTCCTTTGGCTTGTTTTGGGTCGCAATACGTGAGGGTCTCCTCGCTACCACCTCCCCGGTGTATATCTTTTTCCATCGACTTACCTCTCCCCTTCAGCAGCCGGTTCGGCCTTTCTGTGCACGGCGTACCCCGCACAGTGACTTCCGCGAGGAGAGGCTCCGCTCGTATGAAGACCTGCAAGAGGACGATGAAGCTCTCTACGTCTTGCTACATAATGAGGTGACTCACTTTTCGCCGATTGTTTTTCGTGCAGGGGCAGTGGCTGGCACGTCGCCGGTTGTCCGTCTGCCTTAACTCGATATGGGACGGTTTGTTAGTTTCATGTCCAATGACATCGCCATTATATCCGCCTATATCTGATGTCGCAAGATATGATTGTTCAATTGACTTTTCACATACGAACAGATCACGAGATCGCTGCATCCGCTCGTAAGCGGTATTGAAGCAAACAGAGGGCGCGTCGCTAATCCGCAGGTGGCTCTCGTATGACTGAAGGAAAAAGACAAGCTCGGAAAGCCGCTGCTGCGGCTTGCATTCGATCCGAGGCAGTAATAGGAGATCGGCAGCAGAATCTGCACAGGCATGGTAAGTCCCGGGACTAATCGGTACACTGGCGCAAAACAGACGGGCTACGGATTGGGAGGAACATGCGCATGCTGTTGTTCATGCCAGGTGTTGGCGGGGTATTCCTTGGCTATCGCGGAAGGGGAACCGGGTGATTCCGGCATGAAACAAGCGAGCGTATACCTTGAAACGAAGCGGCTGATCCTTCGCCGCCTCACTGAGGCCGACGCCGATAACCTATTGAAACTCGAATCCGATCCCGAAGTAATGCGCTACCTCACTGGCGGAGTTCCTCATACGCGCGACAAGATCGTCACGGAAGTACTGCCGTACTACCTCGGCTATTACGAGCGCTATCAGCAATACGGCTTCTGGGCGGCGATCGAGCGGGCGACCGGTGAGTTTATTGGCTGGTTTCACTTCCGCCCGTATCGCGCAGCACCGGAGGAGATCGAACTCGGCTATCGGCTGAAACGATCGGCCTGGGGCAAAGGCTACGCCACTGAAGGCTCACGAGCGCTCATCAAGAAAGGGTTCAGTGAATTCGGCGTCGGCAAGATTGTAGCAGATACCCTTGCTGCTAATGTTCGCTCTCGTCGCGTGATGGAAGCCATCGGAATGCAGCTCGAACAAGAGTTTGTCTGCGAGCCGAGCGAGTTCCCGGATTGGAGTGAGGAAGAGCGCAAGGGCGTTAAGTACGCGCTCACCAAAGCGCACTGGAAAGATGGCGCGATCGTTTAGGCGGCTACCTCGAATCTGTTAGATCGAGCCGTCCATCTTCATTGTGTGTGACTTATATAACAACCGCAGTCTGCGCTCCTTAAGATGAGATAGGGCGACGAGACCGGCTCTTTCTGGCCCATCGGCTCTTCGGTCGTAAGTAGCGGGAAGCCCGCGGAATTGAGTGTGCATGTTGGCGGGCGCGGCGTGCCGGTGTAGGATCTTTGCCGGGATGCTGTGTTGCGTGGGTGCCGCGCCGGGAGTGATCGCAGGATGGATTCCAACGCCGGAATCGGGTTCGTTCGTGAGCATGGAAACGCTTTGGAGCAGGCTCGGTTATGCGCCGTACTGTGGGGAGATGCGCCGGATCACGGAGTGGTGAGCCGCCTCGCGGAGATGCAGGATCGAAGCGGCGGGTTCAGGTACTGGATTCCCGATCTCGGGAACATCTGTGATACCGCTTTTGTGCTGCAGTGGCTTGAGGAACTGGGTCTTCACGACCATTCGTTGGCCGACGCTGCCTGCCGGTTCCTTCTCGAGCGGCAACAGCCCGATGGGGGATGGGATGAGGTGGTCGGAGTTGTCGGGCATGGTGCACCGGGATGGATGACCCTCGGCAGGGTTGCAACGCGCGTGTGGCTGACCGCGTTCTGCGCGCATGTGCTCATATGCTTCGGACGTGCGGAGTCCCCCGAATCTACCTGTCCGACGGGCTTTCTCCTCACTCACGCCGATGCGTCGGGGCGCCTCGAAGGCTACCTTCGCGCTACTTGGCTCGCACTGCCGATGTTCGCGTTCTATCCGGGCTCGAATTCCAAGCCGTTCCGCCACGCCGTGGCGGTTGTCGAGCAAGCGTACACCCCTGACTGGACCGGCGCCTACCTCGGGTGGCTCCTCCGCTGCCTGTATGATGCCGGGCTGCCGCGTCATCATCCGCTGGTGGACCGCAGTCTGCGTGACCTCCGTTCGAAACAGCGCGCTGATGGCAGCTGGGATCCCGAGGAAGGCGAAGAGGAAACGGAGCGGGTGAATGCGACTATCGCGGCGCTCCGTGCTCTGCTCAAGTACGGAGAGCTGGAGCGGATCAAGGATGGTAACAAAGGCTGAAGACCGCTCGTGGCTTGCTTCGATGGAGTGAGGGAAACGAGGCCACAGCGTGCGTGTTTTCGAATTGACACCTCAGTATCGGCCCAGGAGCCCCTTGTGCTTCGACAGCCGCTCGGCCCACATTAAGCGAGGATGCCGGTATTGACGTAACGAAAAGTGTTCCCAACGATTCACAGTAATATTCGAGATGTAAGGGCCTGCCGGGGTAGACAAAGTGGACAAAACACGCTATCGTCTTCCCGGGAGATGAGGATGTGATGACTAACCGTACTGTGTCCACAAAGGTGCCTTCCGATTTGCAGAAACAAGTCGATGAGATCGCGGCTATTGAGCGACGAACTGCGAGTAACGTCGTGCGGCTTGCCATCGAGTCATTTGTGAAGAGCTACTTCGAGCTTCACCCGCAATTCCGGGCCGATATCCTGGAAGCCAGGAAGCAGATGCAGAACGGAGATGTTGAGGACTACGAGTTCAAGCAACAGCCGTGAGCTACCGACCCAAGACAACGTCCAAGTTCAATCGCATCAAGAAGAAACTCCCTGTCGGACTACAAGAGGCAATTGACGAACAGGTCAGGAGCATCTGCCGCAAACCCGAAATCGGAGAGATGAAGACCGGGGATCTTGCGGGTGTTCGCGTTCACAAGTTCGGGTACATGGGATCGCTCTATCTTCTCGCGCACGAAACGGGCGAAGAAGCGAAAGTGGCATACATCCATGCGATTGGTGGGCACGAGAACTTCTACCGCGACCTCGAGGCGTACTTGAAATCTTAGGTTATAGGGATTGGCAAGAATAGCATGATATGTCGGTGTTTCAGTATTAAGCCATTGGTAGAACAGCCCTGTTGCTCGTCCTGTGAATCGACGGCAGTCTGGCGCTCCTTCAAGGGAAATGAGGCAAGGTGAAACCGGCTCCTTCTAGCCCATCGGCTCTTCGGTTGTGGGTAGCGGGAAGCCCGAGAATCGATCGACATGGATGAAGTCGTCTACGTGAGCTGGGTGTGGGTTCCGGATCATGCGGCCGCGTGGATAGCCGATCGGAAGCAGCGTAGCGATTTCCCATCCGTCCGGAACCTCGAGAAGGTGCCTAGCTTCGTCCGACGGGCCGGGGACAAGCGTGCAGCCATGGACACCGTCCTCGGCGAACGAAAGCAGGAGGTAGGCGATGCCGATCCAGATGGCGGCGTGGGCATTCAGATCGGCCGGTCCCTTCGGCGAACACTCGTTGCGTTTCGTCCGGTAGATCGGCACGATGACCTCGGGCGCGGTGAGAACCATCGTTCGTTGTACAGGAAGGGCACGAAGGTAGATCCGCTTTGCCGCTTCGGGAAGTGAGCCGAACGCCCGCTTGAGTCGCGCGCGATCCTTCACATCGTAAATGTCGCACGCATCGGCGATCCGTAGGCGGAGAGCCGGATCCCGTAATAGGATGAATCCCCACTCCCATAGATGGTTGTACGCGGGAGCACTGAGCGCCGCTTTGACTGCCTTATAAACGATCGCCTGTGCGATCGGTCGGTCGGCGAAGCTGCGGATCGTTGTCCGTGCCTCCAGGGCCTCCCACAGTTCCATCCCGCCTCCCTTCACTTGTCAGTTATGCATAACGAGATCTGCCAATCACGAAACCTGGTGCCGTGCTATGCACACAGGCATTCAGGTCTAGAGTATTTCATCCCCGATGCGGCGATCAAGTCGTGCGATTGGCAGGCGCGGAGTGATGCGAGGTACACCAAGCTCTGTGACCTCCTGACTGTGCGATAGGCAGCAATCGAATAGCTCCACGAGCTTCCGACGGCGGGGAGATCGTTCAGGACTAAACGGCTGCTGCTCTAGTACTGGGAGAACAAGTCGTGCGACGGCCAGCGCGTAACTCCGTTGACGGCGTCCCACATTGTGTTGTCCATATCCAGGTTGAAGTCTCCCCAGTTTTCCGGGCGATAGTTGGTGACCGCAAACCACGATAACCCATTGGCGGCCCTCACGAGAATGCTGCCCGTCCCGTCCAATGACCCGTCGTGCCACCAGTTTCCATACGTGTTCACGCACCAGCCCATCCCGTACCACCAGTTGCTCGATTCCCATTCCGGAATAGCGGGCCGGGAGATCATCTCCTGAATAGAACTGCTGCTGAGGATATCGGGCGGGTTGCTCCATCCGTCAACGTGCGTTACGAACCGCACCATGTCGATCGCGGACGCAATCCATCCGCCGTGAGCGTCCATGGCCTCCAGGTACCAACCGCCGTTCGGCCATGTGACCATGCCTTCCCCCGGGAACACCGATTCAATCCATCCGTTCGCCAAGCCGTAGTAGCTAACCTCGCCGGCCGCCCGTTCGTTCGGCCGCGTATGCCCGATCTGCATGTCGGTAATCCCCATCGGCCGAAGGATGTTTGTCGCCACGTATTCTTCGTATGGCTCGCCCGTTACGGCTTCGATCACTCTTCCGAGCACGTTGTAGCCGAAGTTCGAGTAGGCGTATCGAGATCCGGGAGTAAAGCTGAGGCGTTGGCCCATCATGTAGCGAACGATCGTCGTTGCGTCCGCCGGCTGGGGTTCTCCGAGTGCCTCTGCCGCTGTGCGGTAGAGATCGAACTGCGGGTCGTAACCGAGGCGGCCGATGTCCCATCCGCCTGTGTGCGTAAGGAGCTGCTCGATGGTGATGTCTCGCAATCGGGAATCCGACCGCTTCCCTCCGGAAGGGGCAAGACCGAGTATTGAGAACGCCTTATCGCTCAGGTGCAGTTTCCCGTCTTCGACGAGCTTCAGAACGGTTACCGCCGTGATCGGTTTGGAAACACTGGCGATTCGGAACAGCGAGTCGGGCTGCACGAGCTGTCTGGTGTCACGGTCGGCGTAGCCGTAGCCTCGCGCAAAGACAAGGCGCCCGTCTTTGACAATGGCGATCGCCATCCCGGGAACTCCCCATCTCTCCATGAACGCGCGCATCACTGCGTCGACGTTTGCCATCCCGGCCACAGCTTGACCCGTTGACGGTATCTCGGCTCGACTCGCCAATCCTGCTGACACGGTGAGAACCAACGCCAACACAACCGCCGCTACCCCTTTGCCGACTAACCGCTTAATTCTCACCGTGTCCTCCTTTGTACAGACTGACAGCTGCTGCCAAGTAGATTAGAGTACAGTGAAGCAGCATAACGCCGAACGGTGGTATCAGACAAACTGCCTTGCAATTGGCATTGCGGGAATGAACATTCGGAGCGAGCGGGCGTCTATGAGGCGGGCTGGCAGGTGGGGCAGATAAAGCTTGATGTGCTTCCGGCCTTGATCTTCTCGATCGTTGTTCCGCACGCGGGACACGGCTTACCCTCACGGTAGCCGACGAGGAGGTCGTCGGCCGTGAACCCACCGCGCTCACCGTGGAGATTCACCTCGTACCATGCCGCTCCCTTCTTGATGCTCCGGGAAAACTCGGTTTGGATGGCGTCGTGGAGACATTTCACATCGGCATCCGTAAGCGTCGGGATCGACCGCAGCGGGTGGAGGCCGGCGCGGAACAAGATGTCGTGCACGTAGGCGTTGCCGATGCCGGCGATCTTCGACTGATCGAGCAGAAACGACTTGATACCTCCGCGACGCTTGGCAAGAAGATCCCTGAACCCGTCGAGAGATGGGTCGAGCGCGTTCGGCCCCAGCGTAGCCGTTTCTTTGTGCTCGGCGAGCTTGCCGGGCGCCACGTAGTGCGTGTTTCCGAACCACCAGAAGTTGGCGGTGAGAGCCATATCGTTGTCCAAGTCGAACCGCACCCGCCACTTCTCCGGCAGCTTATCACTGGGGACAACCAACAGCTCCCCGCCCATTCCCATGTTGATCAGCAGGTGGCCTTGGCTCGTCTCGACGAACAGCCACTTGCCGCGGTTCGTCACGCCCGAGATCTTGGCGCCGACCAATCCGTTCTGGAACTCCTCCACCGGGACATTGAGGCATTTCGGCTGCGCAACCTCAATCGCCTCGATCCTGCGGCCCGGCAGCGCCTCGTTCATCTCTTGCATACGACAGACAATCTCCGGTAGTTCAGGCACGACGCCTCCTCGGTGATCGGTTGATTATACCGGCCACTGGCCTTGAGCGTGATATACGACGCATAATCTATCCGATATCTGATACGGTGGGAAAGGGGACATCATGGGACGAGAAGAAAAGCGGCTGCGCGAACGAACCATTCGGCAACTGGAGCGCCGGCTTCGCCGAACGCCGACCGATCATGAAGTGGAGAAAGCGATTGCCGATCTGCGTGAGACGAAGCGCAAGACCGCAAGCCGACCCACGGCAGACCGTTCGAAGCTGGCGGGAAGACGGTGAGGGTAGCGCTTAGGCGTGAGATGTGGGTCGCCGAGCTTGGATGGCGCGAAGGATCATGAAAAGCTGCGGCGGGTTCTCCTCGTAGCAGCAAGAATGAAGACCTGTTCCCCGGCTTCGGGGTGGAGGTTGGTTAGGAGGAATACATGGTAGAAGGCAATCTGAGGGAACGATTGGGGCGCGGTGAGACGTTGATCGGATCGATCGTCAGTGTGTCGTCGAGCGATGTTGCGGAAGCGATGTCACTCGTCGGGTTCGACTTCCTGTGGATCGAATCCGAGCATTCGCCGTTGGACTTCACTGATGTCCAGATGTTGATCCAAGCCGTTGGGGGGCGAGTGCCCTGTCTCGTTCGCATTCCGGAGAACGCCGAGGTCTGGTTCAAGAAGGCGCTTGACACGGGGTGCGACGGGCTGGTAGTTCCACAGGTCAGGACGGCGGACGAAGCGCGACGCGCGGTGCGATGGGCGTACTACCCGCCGCTCGGTGAGCGCAGCGTCGGCATCACCCGCGCGCAAGGATACGGAATCACGTTTTCCGAGTACGTGGAAACTATCAATGATCGGCTGCTGCTTGTTCTGCAGGTGGAACACAAGACCGCCGTCGACAACGTCGAAGAGATCGTGCGCGTTCCGGGGATCAGCGCGGTCCTGATCGGCCCGTTCGACCTGAGCGGCAGCCTGGGGCTGCTAGGACAGACAACACACCCGGAAGTCGAAAGCAGGATTGAGACAGTCCGTGCAGCATGCGAAGAGGCCAAAGTACCCTTGGGCATCTTCGCGGTTGACGCCCCGACAGCTCGCCGCTACATCGAGCGTGGATTCCGACTCATTACGTGCGCTTCCGACCTGACGTTCATGCAGCGTGGAGCCGGGGAGGCGTTGCGGGCGATACGTGGGGAGAAGCGGCGGATCTAATTGCACTTGAGGATTGCCTTGGATCGGATCCGGCCACATCCAGCCGAATCGCGCTGAGCGCGTTGACGAATAGGATCGGAATACGAGTGGGAGGTCCGACGTCGCATCCCTAAAGGCTCGGATCGTGGATGCCCGCGGCGAAGTGGAGCGGCGAAGGTCCGGATGGCATCATCCGGAGGACATCAAAAATAAAGTCTGACCCGCCCCACTTGTTGGGGGCTTGCGCGTCTGTAGAAGGTCAACTGCTGCAGCTTGCTACCAGGG
>CAZBSW010000048.1:0-10083 GCA_964494835.1 uncultured Thermotogae bacterium | reverse complement strand
AGCATTACCTGTACGGTGGTCGCAGACGCTGCGTATGCACACATCCCCAAGACAATCAGAAATACAATGGCGAATCTCCTCATTCTACCCCCTGTTTAGTCAATACGCGTACGCCTGCTACCGCCTGGGTACCCGCCAGCGCAAGAGGCGCCGCTCCATTATGCGAACAACGGCGAACAGGCACAACCCGAGCAGCGAGAGCGTGAGGATCGCCGCAAAGACAAGATCGATTCTGAGGAGGGCGTTCGACTGGATCATGAGATAACCGAGACCGCTCTTCGCTCCGATCCATTCTCCGATCGTCGCACCCACGACGCTCAACGTTACTCCCACCTTAAGACCGGAAAACAGGGACGGGAGGCTTGCGGGGACACGAACGGTCGCGAAGATCCGCCGCCTGCTTGCGTTGAGTGACCGGAGAACGTCGATCGTCTCTTCGTTCACCGACCGCAGGCCGTCAACGGTATTGACGACGATCGGGAAGAAGACGATCAGCGCTGCTACCGTGACCTTGGGCCACAGGCCGTAGCCGAACCAGACAACGAGGAGTGGCGCGATAGCGAAAACGGGAATCATCTGTGAGGCAATGATGAGCGGATAGACTGCCCGTTCCAGCGTAGGGGAATAGAATATGAGAACGGCGAGAAGAAAGCCCCCCACAACCCCGAACAGCATGCCAAGCGTCGTCTCGACGAGTGTCGTTCCCGCATGCCCTAACAGAAGGTAGAAACGCGTGCAGAAAACGAATACGACGCGGCTCGGAGGAGGAAGGATGTACCGCGGGACGTGGAACAGCCGTACCCCGGCCTCCCATAGCCCCAGAAGCACGATAAGGACGATGATCGTTCCCGCATATCGCTTGAGCCATTCACTCATCGCCACCCTCCGTATAGATGAGGCGTAACAACTCCTCTTTCAACGTGACCACCTCCACCGCACTTCGCGAGCGCGGCCGCGGAATCGAGATCTCAAATTCCCTGCGCACACGCGCCGGTCGAGCCGAGAGAAGGACGATTCGATCGGAGAGAAGGAGAGCCTCCTCCACATCGTGGGTTACCATTAGTACCGTCTTTCCCATCTCGCTCCATACTCCCATCAGCCATTCCTGCAAGCGGGCGCGGGTGAGTGCATCGAGTGCACCCAAGGGTTCGTCGAGAAGGAGAAGATCACGATGAGCGAGGAAGGTGCGCATCAGCGTCAGACGCTGCTTCATCCCACCCGACAGTTCCACCGGATATAGGTCTTCAAACCCTGCCAGACCGAATCTCGCAAACAGATCGCGAGCTTCTGACACGGCGTCGCGTCGCGGTCGGCCGTCGATCTCAGCTGGGAGGAGCGCGTTAGAGAGCGCTGTTCGCCATGGAAGGAGTGTGTCGCTCTGCGGCATATATGCTGCCAGGCGGCGTAGTGGCATGCTGCTCTCTCCAACAACGACCTCCCCTGAATCGGCGGGAAGGATGCCGGCGAGTATCTTGACAAGCGTCGTCTTGCCGCAACCGGAGGGACCGATCAGCGTCGTCCATCCCTGATGCTCAATATCGAACGATACGCCCGCAAGCGCCGGTATGTTCCCACTGGGAGAAGGAAACGACTTTGTAATTTCATTTACCGCGAGGTGAACGGTCGCGCTATCTATCATTCTTTCCCTCATTCGCTTAAAAGCACTTTCGCAAGCCATGGACATTGTACCAGAACCATGTTGTCGTCCCTCATCGTGGCCGCTATAATCCTTAAGGAGGGCACCCTGATAGGGAGGGAGCTTGGCTTCAAGACCTAGTGTTCTTGACAAGATCTATCTTCGCGAGACCGGTTACCGATTGATCCTGTATGTGTTGTTGTTCGCCGGCTCCGCAATCATGCTCCTTCCGTTCTTCTGGATGGTGACGACTTCATTCAAAGAGTCGAGTGAAGTGATGCGAATGCCGCCGCAGTGGTTTCCCAAGGACTGGCAGTGGGAGAACTACATCAAGGCATGGAATGTCGCCCCCTTCGGCCGTTATTTCTTCAACAGTTTTTTTGTCTCGATCGTCACGACTATCGGCGAGGTGATCACCACGGTAATGGCGGCATACGCCTTCGCCAAGATGCGCTTCTTCGGCAAGAGCTTCTTGTTCGCGCTTCTGCTCGGGACGTTGATGATCCCGGGCGAGATGCTCCTCATCCCAAACTACGTAACATTGTACAAGTTCCACTGGCTCGACAGGTATCAGGCACTGATCATCCCTTGGCTCGCCTCGGTGTTCGGCATTTTCCTTCTGCGGCAATTCTTCCGCTCCATCCCCGACGAACTCCAAGATGCAGCCAGGATCGACGGTTGTTCGCGCTTCAGGTTCCTTTGGCAGGTGATGGTCCCTCTTTCCAAACCTGCGATCATGACCGTTGCATTGCTCAAGTTTCTCGGAAGCTGGAACGCCTTCCTCTGGGTGTTGATCGTGACCAACAGTGAGAACATGCGTACGGTGCCGGTGGGGTTGACGATGTTCAGCTCGGAGGTCGGGACCGCGTATGAGCAGTTGATGGCGGCATCGGTGCTCGCGATAATTCCCATCCTAATTCTCTTTTTCTTCACGCAAAAGCAGTTCATCCAGGGGGTGGCGAGAACGGGTATTAAGTAGATAAACCCACAAGTAGATCAATCTACCTACATCGGAGGTGATCTGGAAGCAGCAACAGCTGCACGGCAAGAGGCGATTGGATGGAAACAATAAAAGGAGGGAACAGGATGAAGCTCTGGAAACTTGGCGTAATCGGCTTGGCGGTCGTGTTCCTGTTCGGCATGTTTGCGATGGCTGACGAACCGGTGACGATCACGTTCTGGCACGCGATGAGTTCAAGATACCAGCCGGTCTTGCAGAAGCTGGTAGATGACTTCGTGGCGGAAAACCCGAATATCAAGGTGGATCTTGTCTATCAGGGAAGCTACGGCGACCTGCAGCAGAAGATCAATGCCTCCGTGGTAGCGGGAAATCCTCCCACGATTGCACAGATGTACGAAAACTGGGTCACTCCGCTGATCGATGTCCTCTATCCGATCGGCCCGCATATGACCCCAGAAGAGAAAGCGGATATTATCGACGGGCTGGTCTCAAGTAATACCTACAACGGTGTTCTTACTACCGTGCCGTTCAACAAGAGCATTATGGTCTTCTACTACCGCAAGGACTTAGTGCCCAATCCTCCTACGACATGGGCCGAGTACCTCCAGATGGCAAAAGACCTCACTGCCGATACTGACGAAGATGGCGTAATCGATCGATACGGCACCGGCTTCCGGCCGTCGGCAAACCCCGAGCAGTATCTGAACTTCCTTGAGGAGGCCGGCGGGTCAATCCTTAACGACGACTGGACCAAGGTAACGATCAACGACGACAAGGGCCTGCAGGCAATGGAGTACGCGGCAAGCCTTGCCCCCTACTCCCTGATCACAAGCGCCTACATGAGCGACGCGTTCGGCGCAAACCAGGTATGCATGTTCATCGACACCTCGGCCGGCTACTTCTATAACAACAGTGCAGCAGAGACCGCTGGTTTCGAGATGGGCGTCTCCCGGGTCCCGATGGGACCTGTTAATCAGAAATCGATGATCCAGGGGACGAACCTCGGCGTCTTTGACATGAACCAGACCCAGGCCCAGGAAGACGCGGCCGTCCTGCTCGCCCGGTTCTTGCTCCGACCGGAGAATACGGTCTACTGGGCGGAGAACAGCGGCTACCAGCCGGTGACAAAGTCGGCCTATGAGACGGAAGAGTGGGAGAGTTGGGTGGCCTCGCATCCTTATCAGCAGGCCATGTCCGCTCAGATGCTCGACGGATTCTCTCAGATCCTCCACCCGAACTACGGCGACATGCGTGATGCAATCGCGACGTCGTTCGAAGAGGTAATGATGGGCGAGTCGACACCCAAGGCGGCACTCGACAACCTGGCTTCCGAACTCGAATCGTTGCTCGAATAGGAACTGATAATCGGTCCGAGGGGGAATCCCCCCTCGGACCATGTTTCTACAGAGGAGACAGGACTCGTGTGGAAAAAGAGGCGGTTCTCGATCCCCGATCGGTGGCGTAGCCGCACATTCTGGAAGGACACAGCGGCGGCCTATGTCTACCTTCTGCCCGCTCTGGCGATATTGGGCATATTCGTGTTCTACCCGTTTTTCTCCGCATTTCGACTGAGTATGTTCAAGTGGAGCGTCGTAAGACCACCGGGAACGTATATCGGCCTTGGGAACTACACCTACATCTTTCATGACAAGTACTTCTGGCGGGCATTGTGGCATACCTTCTACTACGTGGGAATCAACGTGCCGGTAACGCTCTTACTCGCGCTATTGGTGGCGAATCTGCTGAACAAGAAGCTACGTTTCCTCACGTTTGCCCGCACCGCCTATTTCCTCGCCTACATCACTCCGCTCGTCGCGGTAGGAATGGTATGGAAGTGGCTTTATAACTGGCAGTACGGCCTTCTCAACTACTTCCTTGGACTGTTCGGGAGCAGTCTCACAAACTGGCTCGGTGACACAAACCTGGCGCTCCCGGCGGTGATCATCATGAGCGTGTGGCGATTCGTCGGTTACGAGGCGATCATTCTCCTCGCCGGGTTGCAGAACATCGACCACATGTACTACGAGGCGGCCAGGATCGACGGAGCGTCCGGGTTCCAGATATGGCGCAAGGTGACGATTCCGCTGCTAACACCACAAATCTTCTTTGTATTCATCATCTCACTCATCGGCTCATTCAAGATCTTCACCGAGGTATACGTTCTGTTCACCGGGACTTCGGGACCACTGAGAAGCGCCGAAACGCTGGTATTCTACATCATGCGGCAGGGATTCTTCTCTACCCCTCATCTGGGCCGGGCGGCGGCGGCATCGGTTATCCTGTTTGGAATCATATTCTTCTTCACCATACTGCAACTGCAGATCACACAGCGTCGTGTCCACTACCAATAGCCGCAGGGTAAGACCCGTCCGGCCACAAGACATCAACAACACCCCTACCCGATATTCTATAGGTAGGATTTGCGTCGCCCGCAACGATGGCGATAGTCTCTATGGACTTCAAGGGGGAAAGACATGAGTAGGTTTACAGATTTGCTGCTTGAAGGTCGACACGAACGAAGCGACAACGGCCCGCCGAGGAGCCCTTGGCAGGTGGGTGGATGGTTCGGATGGGTGCTGATCGTCGCGATCATCGGCATATATCTCCTCACAGGGATATACACCGTCGGTCCGTCCGAGGTGGGCTTGGTCAAGCGATTCGGCCGTTACGTGTCCACCGTCAATCCGGGACTGCACTACCATCTGCCCGCACCGATCGAGAGTGTCGTTACCGTAAACATTTTGGGGGTACGCAAGGAGGAGATCGGCTTTAGAACGATCTCTCCCGCACCCAATCCACGCTATCAGACGGTGGAGACAGAGGCGCTCATGCTCACCGGCGACGGCAACATCACGCATGTGGAAATGGTCGTGCAATACAGGGTGAAGGACGCGCAGGAATTCGCGTTCAACCTCATCGACTCGCGTGCGGTAGTCAAGCAGGGGGCCGAAGCCGTCCTTCGCGAACAGGTGGCGACAAGAACGCTCGACGAGACGTTGACCGAAGAGCGGGACGTTATCGCCTCGGACACGTTCAACTCGCTGCAGGGATTGCTTGATGCCTACGGCACCGGCATCGTGATCAGCAACGTACAGTTGCAGGATGTTAAACCTCCCTCGGAGGTTGTCTCCGCATTCGATGATGTAAACAGCGCCCGCCAAGACAAGGAGAAGCTGATCAACCAGGCCGACCAGTATGCGCTCGATATCCTTCCGCGAGCCCGCGGCCAGGCCCAGGAGATCGCCAATCAGGCCGAGGCGTATAAGCAGGAGCGGATTAAACGCGCGGAGGGCGATGTGGCGCGCTTCCTCGAAGTGCTGAAGAAGTATGAACTCGGAGAGGACGTGACCAGGACGCGCATGTACATCGAGACGATGGAAGAGATCCTGCCGGGGATGGAGAAGATCATCCTTCCATCTGGAGCGGACGGGGTGCTCAAGCTGCTGGACCTCGACCAGTTCATCAAGGGAGGCGACGGGCAATGAAGAAGCTCATCATATTCGGGGGTATCGTCATTCTCATTGTGATCGCCTACAGCCTGTTCACGTTCACCGTGGACGAGACGAAGAAAGCGGCCGTGTTGCGTTTCGGCGAGATTGTGCGCGTGGTGGAGGATCCCGGCCTGCATTTCAAGCTGCCGTTCGTCAACAATGTGATCTATTTGGAGGATCGCCTCCTAAGCTACGATATCCAGCCGCGTGATATCCTGACCTCCGATCAGAAACGGTTGACGATCGACAACTACGCTATCTGGCGTGTCGGCAAGCCACAGACATTCATCGAGGCGAACGCCGGCAGCCTCACCAATGCCCAGAGCAGGATCGATGACATCGTGTACTCCGACCTGCGCGACATCCTTGCCAAACACACCCTGGACGAGATCGTCTCTGCAAAGCGTCTCTCCTATCTGCAGGAGGTGACCGCTCTCAGTCAGAGTAAACTACACGCGTTCGGCATCGAATTGATCGACGTGCGGATAAAGCGCGCCGATCTGCCGAATGAGATCGAACAGGCCGTCTTCGACCGCATGCGATCAGAGCGCGAGCGGATAGCAGCCCAGCTCCGCGCCGAGGGAGAAGAGAAGGCAAAGCAGATCACGTCAAACGCCGACAAAGAGCGAGAGATCATCCTTGCCGAGGCGAAGAAGGCGGCGGAGAAAGTGATGGGGGAAGGGGACGCGCAAGCGCTGGAGACATACGCCGATGCGTACAATCAAGATCCCGAATTCTATCGCTTCTGGCGCAGCCTCGAGTCCTACAAGACAGCACTCAAGGACGGAACGAGTATTGTGCTCACGACCGACTCCGACTACCTCCACTTTCTTGACACCATGAAGGAGATCACAAAGCCATAGCGAGGGTTTGGCTGAATCGGCATGCAAAACGGTCGTTCTTCACAAGCACGGCACGCGCAGGCGGCCTTGAGTGACGAACATTACGAAACTTCTCACCTCTGTATGGTGTAAGTTCAAGCGATCCTATCACTGCAAGGGGGTACAAAATGAAAAGATCAGTCGTTCCTACCGTGATGATCAGCCTGCTCGCGATAATGATCATCGTTTCGATGAGCGCGGGCGCGGAAGAGGCGCCGTTCATACCGGGCAACTATTACCTGATCTCGATCGGCACAGTGGACGCAGACGCTTCAGGCCTAATCCAGACCGTTCGAGATCAAGGTTTCGTTGTTATCGTTCAGACTGCAAGTGGCATATCCGCCTACCGCGGAAGTGAGGCATCGAGCGAGGCAGAGACCGACCTAATTGCGGCCTCATCACTGTTGTACGTCGATGGCAACCGATTCTTGCTGCGCGTCAAGGGAGATCACCTAGACTACGAGGTACGTCCCAGTGCCGTCGGGTACGTGATCGTGCTCGTGCCACATGAGAACCTGACAGCGGCAGACCTTGTCAGCAAGGTACTTACCCCCCTGCAGCAGATGGGGATAGTGGGGGAAGAGGTGGACATGGAGTACAAGACGTTCGTCCTTGACCCGGCCAAGACACCGGCTCCGCCAAGTGGGGTGGCGATAGATTCAGATCTGTACGGACTTGCAATCGCACCGGATTGGTTCACCGCGGCAAGCGAGAAAGGGATCGATCGCACCGGCCTGCGAGTCGAGGTCGTAGCGGAGAAGGTGCCCGGAGGCTCCGTCCCGGAGCAGTTCCAAACGTACATCGTCAGCGAGACCGACGCACTAGCCAAGCTCCTTCTCCCGATTGAAGACCTCGTAAGCCTCGCCCGCGCTGCATCTATTGGATACGTGCGGCCTCCGTACCAACCTCAACCTGCGGTACCGTAGCTGCGAAGGGGAGACGATGAAACGGACCATTCTGGCAGTACTCGTTTTTCTCATCTGTGTCACCCCCGTTCTCGCCAAATCACCGCTGTCCGTGGGGATAGACCAGGACACACGTGCAAATTGGGACGAGATCGTGTCTTCGTTCGAATCGGAAACCGGTATTTCCGTCTCCCTGCACCCCTATCCCGCAAGCAGCCTTGCACAACAGGTAGTGATCCAAGGAATCACCCGTTCCGGAAAACTGAACCTGGTGATGTTGGAGAAGGATTGGGGCACGAACCTACAGCGCTATCTAGCCGACCTCAGTAGATACGAGCAGCACTTCGCCGATAAGGGAATCTCTCTGGTATATCTCGGCGGCCAACCGGTGGGAGTGACCGTCCCGTTCGCCCCTGACTGGTTCCTTGCCGTACTCTCTTGGCCCGATGACCGAGAGGAAGCGGTGACATTCCTCGACGCAGTAGGGTCAAAGCCCGTATCTTCCCAAGAGATACCAAAAGTAAGTCCAGAAGCGGCAATCAAGTCGTTCTCCACAACGAAGATCGCCGCATCCGAGCACAACCGGAAGCTGGATGGATCGCTGGAAGCACTGTTGGGCGCGGTACAAGCAACGGTGGGACCGATGGCCGTCGACTTCATGGCCAAGCTCCCGGCAGCGGCACAGACTGCCATAAGTAGCTTGGCCAGCCTATATGGCATCCCGTTCTCACCTGCAACATCCACGGTTACAGTAGTGCTTGAACCACAAGCCGGTCGTTCTGCAAGTTCGGGTGTCGCCGCCCTTTCCGCTCTGGGCGTGAGTAGAGGCGCGATCGAGGCATCGACAAGCTTGATCAAGGTGAGTGTGCCACTCTCCCAGCTCGATACCATCGTGAAACAGATCACGGGAATATCGTTTATCAGGCCGCCGTACACCCCGTACACTCTCTCCGTTACTGGGGAAGGGACGCACGCAATCAACGCCGATGCCCTGCATGCTGCCGGCATCACCGGAAGCGGGGTAAAGGTGGCAATTATCGACCTCGGTTTTTCCGGTCTTTCGCAAGCACAGGCCCGCGGAGACATCCCTTATTCTGTACAGCAGTATGATGTTACCGGTACCGGCCTCACCAGTGGGATCACCCATGGTACCGCCGTTACCGAGATCGTACACGAGGTCGCCCCCGATGCCCAGCTTTATTTGATTAAGATCGGCGATGAGGTCGACCTCGATCAAGCTGTTACCTACTGTTTGAACAACGGAATCAAGATCATCAATCACTCCCTCGGCTGGTATAACACCAACTTCTACGACGGCACAGGGACGATCGCCGATATCGTCAGGAGGGCGATCACAGGCGGTATCCTGTGGGTAAACGCCGCTGGAAACGAGGCCGAGAGCCATTGGGAGGGGACGTTCACCGACAACAACTCCGACACGTGGCTAGACCAATCCCTTACCTTCTACGCCACCGGCGGCTCGCAGGTCATCCTCTACATGACTTGGAACGACTGGCCACAAGCGTCAAGCGACTACGATCTCTATCTGTATGATCCCTCACACAACCTTGTTGCCTCATCGACAAAGCACCAGACCGGCACCGAGGAACCGACCGAGTCGATCCTGACAACGGTCGGGACAAGCGGGACCTATACCGTACGGGTAAAGGGAGCAGGCAACAAGAAGATCGAAATCTACAACCTGTACCAAGGCCTTTCGCCTGCTGTTGCGTCAAGCTCGATCCTTGCCCCGGGGAATGTTGCCGAGGTGGTAACCGTGGGCGCGATCGATTTTGCGCATTACTCGACCGGCCCTCAGGAGTCGTACAGCTCACAGGGGCCGACGAATGACGGGCGTGCGAAGCCCGACGTTTGCGCCCCGGACAACGTCACGACCGGGACGAGCCCCTACACGAGCTTCGCGGGTACGTCCGGTGCCACGCCACACGTCACCGGAGCAGCAGCACTCATCCTGTCCGAAAACCCGTCCTTATCTGAAGCAGCGCTGCGTAGTGAGTTGCTGTCAGAGACCGTCTCCATGGGGTCTGTCTACATATACGGACAGGGACGCCTCGTCCTCTCACTGCCGACACCGGCAAACCAGCCGCCGACCGCGGCGTTCTCGATGAGCACGTCGACGGCTACTGTGGGGATGCCTGTATCGTTCGACGCCCATTCATCGAACGATCCTGACGGAACGATCGCCTCA
>CAZBSW010000047.1:0-10146 GCA_964494835.1 uncultured Thermotogae bacterium | reverse complement strand
TTAAGCTTCGGCCACATCGTACAGGGGGAATGGGTGCCGTCAACCTTTGCGGGCAGGAACAAGCTCTATGCTCGCCTAGCAATTGAGCTTCCGAACGACGCCGATGATCAATACAACCTGCTGAATGTGATGATGATCGACCATGCACACATGCGCATGTTCGTCGCCTGTGGGATGAGTTGGACAATTTTTGACGAATTTGGTAAAACTACTCCCAATGTAGAAGCCGGAATAGAAGAGATTTTCGACCTGTCGGCCGTTGGTGGTTTACTCTCACTGCAGGCGGTTGTCGGGTATGCCGCTCCGATATCGGGAGCAATTGGAATAGGTGTTTTCTACTTTGGTTTCTCGTTGTAGGTGAATTGATGCAAGCCGCCAGCGTTCAGCCATAACCTATAGCAAAGGAGGACTCGACATGGCTGCTTGGCGGAGCAAGGCGCTAAAGGCGGCTGTGTTTCGTGGCTGCGGACTACCCGCTGAAGGCTGACCGCTGATAGCCAGACGAGGTGAGCGATGAAGGTTCCATGCCGTTGGCTTGCTGAATACGTCGATATCGATGTGACGGAGGATGGTGTAAGGCGTCTCGCCGAACGCCTCACGCTTGCCGGTCTCGAGGTAGAAGAGATCACGCATGTTCCCGGCGTGAGCGGGGTGGTGGTCGGTCGTGTACTCAGCCATACACCGCATCCGAATTCCGACCACCTGTCGCTTTGCCATCTAGACATCGGAAGTAGGGAATTGGACGTGATCTGTGGCGCGGACAACGTCGCAGATGGACGACTTGTTCCCGTGATCACAGTCGGCGGCGAATTGCCGGGCGGGTTCAAGATTACACGCCGCAGGCTACGCGGGGTGGAATCGCACGGAATGATCTGTTCCAAGACCGAACTCGGACTGGAGGACAAGTCGGACGGTATCTGGAACTTCGATGAATCACTCGACCTTGTAATCGGTACCGATATCGGTGAACTGCTCGAGTTCGATGATTACGTACTGCAGATAAAAGTTACCTCCAATCGACCCGATTGTATGGGGATTTACGGTATTGCCCGTGAGGTGGCCGCGATTACAGATGAGAGACTACGCCCGCTCGAACTTTCGTTCGAAGAGTCGCCTCCCTCGATCGGCGATCATGGATTCTCTATCGCAGTGGAAGACGAAGGTGATACCCCTCGCTACACCGCCCGCCTAATGAGCGGCCTGCAAGTGGCGGCTTCGCCTCTCAGCATCCAACATCGTCTGCTGAAAGCGGGGATGAGGCCACTGGCGAACGTAATCGATGTTACAAATTACGTGATGCTTGAGTTAGGCCAGCCGCTGCACCCGTTCGATGCGGATCGCATCGGAAAGAAGATCTCGATTCGCCGTGCCCGTGCCGGTGACCGCTTCCGCACTCTGGATGGGGTGGACAGGAATCTCACCGATGATGTACTGATGATCGCCGATGAGACCGGTGGTCTCGCCGTCGCTGGCGTGATGGGAGGGGAACGAAGCGAGATCTCAAGCGGTACGACGCGGGTCCTCCTTGAATCGGCCGTGTTTGGGACTACTACGATCCGCTCTTCGTCACGCGTTCTCGGCCTACGAACCGAAGCGTCACAAAGATTCGAGCGCGGCATCGACTCGCAAGGCACAACGACCGCCTCCCTTCGCACCGCCCATTTGCTGCAGAAAATGACCGGGTGCCTCGTGCACGCCGGCGTGCTCGATTCCGCACCAGGAGAAGGTGAGCCGCGGACGCTCCACCTGCGCACAACGCGCGTCTCCTCCCTACTCGGGATCGACATTGACCAAGACGAGATCGCGACTATTCTCAACCGCTTAGAGATCCCTACCACAGTCGACGACGACGGCCTTGTAGCAGTGATTCCCAGCTTCCGTCGCGACCTTGAACGCGAAGTCGATTTGATCGAAGAGGTGGGACGCTTGTACGGCTACGATAGGTTCCCGTCTACTCCGCCGTTAGGGACTGTCAGAATGGGGAAAAGGGACGCCTTGGAAGTTTACAAGGACCGCGTACGCGGCATTCTGACCGGCCTGGGAATGAATGAGGTGGTGACCGACGGGTTCAACAGGCGAGATTGGAGTAAACGGATGTCGATGCCGGAGGATAGACTGGTTACCACCAGGAATCCGATGATCGCCGGACAGAGGTCGTTGCGGGGAAGCCTGTTACCCGGAATCCTCGCGGTAGTACAGTCGAATCTCAACCAGCGGATTGACGGTGGAATGCTCTTTGAGGTGGGTCGGGTCTTCTCGCTGGCACCATCGCCGCGCGCATCATCAACGCCTTATGAGGAGAAGGAGATGTTGGCCGGGGTCCTGTTCGGCCGCACCAATACCCCTCTGCAAGGAAAGGAAGAGGTATCTATCTCGCGGGCCAAAGGGATCGCCGGCGAGCTTATGGCCGCCCTCAATATGCAGACGTGGGCCACCGATACCACTTCCATCCCTTCGTTTCTCCATCCGGGAAGAGGAGCCAAAATCGTCGCAGGCTGTGAGACGATAGGCCTTCTCGGTGAACTTGCGCCCGCAATTTCTGGGGAGTTACCCGGAGAACCGCGCGTAATCCTGCTTGAAATCGAATTGGAGAAGATCCGCGCATGGGCAGGGGATAGGAGATCATTCGTCGCACTTCAACGTTTTCCGATCTCCAAACGAGATCTATCCCTCATTGCCCCCATCGATCTCCCAGAGGGAAGCATCAGCAATACGATCCGCTCCGAGAAGATGATCGAACGGGTTCTTCTTTACGATCTCTACCAGGGAGAGCAGGTGGGAGAAGGCAAGCGCAGTTTGACATACGAGGTATCTCTCCGAGCTCCTGACCATACGCTGACCGATGAAGAAGTCGCAGCGGTCATCGGGCGCGTGGAGAAACAGTTGAGCAAAATAGGCGTTGCGTTGCGGGCATAAGACACTACTTCTCCGCGCACAAGACGGGACGCGAAGACGAGCCGTAGAACAAGAGCGTGAAACAGTAATGGGTGATGTGTGTCGAGGATTGGGGATTCCGGGTCAGGGAGCAAGCAGCTCTCACCTACTCAGCGGTCAGCTGTCGGCAAGAGCGATGGCAGGATCATCAACCAGGGAGAACAAAGGGCGTTCACCACAAAGATCACGAAGGACGCGAAGAATGGAATTCGATGAGTTGTCAAATCGGGTAGCGGGTTAGGCAATTGGGCACACCGAAATACACGTTCACACATCGTGTAGGACAAACCATGAGCAACGCCTTGTATGCGACCATGGATGAATACGGTTTCAGAGCCACAACCTCAAGGGCGAGCTCAAGTGGTTCGTCCTCTCCTCTCTTTGTGTCCTTCGTGGTGAAGGAGTCTTGTGCCATCATAAGAACCACAGTTTGTAAGGCAAATGCAGCAAGCAGAAGAGAGGGACGTCTCCCGCAAAGGCCCGAAGAGGAGCCACGAGAAGCGTAACGAGCCGATTGAAAGCTCTACCCAATAGGGACCTGCCATGAACAAGACGATTATTGCCCGTACCGCCGCGGACATGGAAGAGATCGGAATCAACCTCGCGCAACGGCTCATCGATGGGATGCTGATCTCGCTCGTTGGCCCGCTGGGAGCAGGGAAGACGACGTTCGTCAAAGGGCTGGCGCGTGGACTCCTTATCACCGATATTGTGGTTTCCCCCAGCTATCTGCTAGCGCGCGAATACACCGGTAGATTGGTGGTCCATCACATAGACGCCTATCGCGTTTCGTCTCTTTCCGAGCTAGCGGAGGTAGGGCTCGACGAATTTCTCCCTCCCACAAGCGGAGTTACAGTCGTGGAATGGCCGTTGCGTGTACCCGGAATCGTGGAGGCAAGCGATATCGTTGTCCAAATCGATCTGCTGGAAGATCATGCCCGGCAGGTGCAGATTACGCAGTGAACCATACTCCGTCGATCGAGGTGCCGCAGGAAGGACAATTGCCATCCTGCAGCAGATTGTCCCTTACGAGGTATCCACGCCGCCTTATCACTACCTCGCCGCACTGCGGGCATTGAGTGTCCTCTCCCTGGCCGGGGACGTTTCCCATATACACGTGGCGGAGACCTACCTCACGCCCGATTTGCACGGCCTCAGCAAGCTTCTCCCGCGGCGTGGGAGGAATCTCAGTCATACGGTAGGCAGGGAAGAACCGACTGATATGCCACGGAATGGCCGGCGATATCCCGCAGATCGCCTCCGCTGTCCATCGCAATTCTTCCTTGCTGTCGTTGAGCCCGGGAATGACGAGCGTTGTCACTTCGACCCATACGCCAGCACGCACGAAGTGCTCGATCGAGTTTAGGACCGGCCGCAGGTTACCTCCTACGACGTCGTGATAGAAATCATCCGATATCCCTTTGAGATCGATGTTGATTCCATCGAGGTGGGGGATAAGCATGTCCGCTGCCTCCGAAGTCATGTAGCCGTTGGAGACGAAGACGTTACGCAGTTCCTCCTCCCGCGCTACTTGCGCCGTGTCGAGGGCATACTCGAAGAAGATCGTCGGTTCGGTATAGGTGTAGGCAATCGTCTCACAGCCACTCTCCTTTGCCGCCGCAACGATCTCCTCCGGCGAGGCGTCCTCGCCGAGCACGTGGCCGTCTTCCTCTCGCGGGTACTGGGAGATAGTGTGGTTCTGGCAGAAGGCACACGTGAAGTTGCAGCCCACAGTGGCGATCGAGTAGGCACTCGTGCCGGGAAGGAAGTGAAACAGGGGCTTCTTTTCTATCGGATCGATGCTGCGCGAGACGACCCTGCCGTAGACCGTGGTGTACAGGGTTCCACCGCAGTTCACGCGCACGTTGCACAGACCGCGCTTTCCGTCAGTAAGCACACAGCGGTGCGAGCAGAGCTTGCAACGCACGCGGCCGGCACCAATCTTGTCGTAAAGAATCGCCTCTTTCATATCGCTCAACGATTCATGCTAGCACAGTTTGGCATAGTCGGCAATCGAAGATGACGGAGTACGAACGGGAGTCAGTGGACGCCAGTCGGTGGTCAGCAGTCGGCGGTAGTTGAAGGCTGACGGTTGTTTGCTATCGTCAATCATGATGAGTGACGGGGAGGCCGGATTGGGGAATGGTGCCGAGTCGCGTTGCTGAACGGAGTGGCCTTGGAGTCGAGAGACGAGAGTTGGGAGTTGCAAGTCAAGTGAGAACAGAAGCCGCTGCCATACCGCCCCTATTAAACCTCACAGCCAAACAATTCATTGCGGCAATCCCTACGTCGCCCCTATCTCCGCACCTGCCGCTCTTCCTTTCTCTTTCTCCTCCGCTTTCGTACCATCTTCATCATGTCGCTTGTGCAGCTGGAGAGACTGGAGAAATCATTCGGAGCGCAGATATTGTTCTATCCATTCTCGGCCGCAATCGCCCGCGGGGAGAAGATCGCGCTTGTCGGCGGCAACGGCGTCGGCAAGTCGACTTTGCTTGCTATCCTTGCCGGCGAGGAAAAGCCCTCAGGCGGGAATGTTCACCTCTCCCGTGGCACAACCGTCGGCTATCTGCATCAGATCGCCCGCTTCGAGGAAGGAGTAACGCTGATCGAAGCAATGAACCGACCGTTCGCTACGCTAATCGCGATGGAACGAAAGCTGCGCGAATTAGAGAAGAAGATGGCGATAACCGATGACGTGGAGATGATGCATCGCTACGACGATCTACTACATACATTCGAGCGGGAGGGGGGGTATGAGATCGACGCCCGCATCCGTTCTGTCTTGAGCGGAGTTGGATTCAAAGCTGACGAATTCGACAAGCCGATATCGCTCCTCTCGGGCGGAGAAGAGGCGCGTGCCGCTCTCGCGCGGTCGCTCGTAGAGGCACCCGATCTTCTCCTGCTGGATGAACCAACAAACCACCTTGACTTCGCCGCCTTAGACTGGCTGGAAGATACCCTCACTGAGTACGCCGGTGCGCTCGTCGTCGTCTCTCACGACCGCCACTTGCTCGATCATGTCACCAACCGCACGTGGGAGATCGCGTTCGCCGAGATCTCTACGTACCGCGGAGGCTACACCGCATCGCGGGGACAGAGGAACGCACAGATCGCTCAACGGCAGGAAAGATACGATGAACAGCAAGCGACAATCGCCCGTTACAAGGATTTCATCAATCGTCATCACGCCGGGCAGAAACACCGCCAAGCCAAGGATCGTGAACGAAAGCTCGTTCACCTGGAGAAAGAGCTCGTCGATCGCCCACGGGAGGCGCGACGCATCTCTCTTTCCATTCCCGCCGGACCTTCAAGCGGGAAGATAGTACTCCGGATCAACAAACTCGAGGTCGGCTACGGTAAGGCTCTCTTCATCTGTCCCACCATCTCGCTCGATCGCGGGGAGCGGGTGGCGATAATCGGAGAGAATGGCTGTGGGAAAACAACGTTTCTAAAGACAGCGATCGGCGCTATACCGCCGCGAAGCGGAGATGTTTGCCTCGGACACGGAGTAAGGCCGGTAACCTACACCCAAAAGCAGGAGGAACTGCGCGGAAGCGGCACTGTTCTCGACATGATTCTATCGCGCTCGACGCTCAATATCGGTCAGGCCCGCGGTTTGCTTGGCCGGTTCCTCTTTTCCGGTGACGACGCCACCAAGAAACTCAACGCGTTGTCCGGAGGAGAAAGGAGCCGGGTGGCGCTCGCTATCCTATCGCTGATGGAGGGGAACCTCCTCCTTCTCGACGAACCCACGAACCACCTCGACCTCCGCAGTCAGGAGATCCTTGAGCAGGCACTCCTCGAATACAAAGGAACGATCATCCTTGTCTCTCACGATCGCGCCCTCCTGGAGGCGCTGGCAACGCAGGTGTGGCAGATAGAAGACGGGAGCCTGTACGTATTCAAGCACGGCTTCGCCGAGTATCGGCGTCGGCGTGCGCGCGCCGCGGCGAGACAAGAGGAGGAGATCGTGTCCACCCCCAGTCATGAGAGACGCCCGCCGGGTAAGAAGAGCAACGACAGGCGGGACACAAAGAAGCGCGCCATGGAACTTGCTCGCATCGAAGAGGAGATCGCGCGGCTGGAGAAAGAACTCTCCCAGGTAGAACACGCGCTCGCCGCAGCAAGTGATTCCAGCAACAGCGAGGAGATCACGCGGCTCGGCCTGCGGCATCATGATCTTTCCGCTGACCTAGAGAAGCAGATGCACGCTTGGGAGCAGACAGCGCGCGAAGAGCCGGTTGACGAGTGAAGGAAGGATTGTTAGACTGGCTCTATGTCGTACACATTTAGGCAATATTGGTCATACGTATTCACCTTTCCGCTTCTCCTGTCAGCAATCGTACTAACGCCCGTTGTTGCCGTCGGTAACGATGTTGTCCATGTACAGACAGGTTCCTCCATTCAAGCGGCAATCACCCAGTCCGCACCAGGGAAGACGATCGAGCTCGCAGCGGGGGAATGGCACGAGAACCTAACGATCGGCAGGTCGATCACCCTCCGCGGACAAGGGGCGGGGGCAACAGCGATCATCGGTGATACAGCGGGATATCCCGTGTTGCGCATCGCGGCGACACAGACTGCCAGTGTCACCGTCACGGGGATGACAATCACGGGCGCACACGGAGAATGTGCAGATGCTGGCGACAAGACATGCGCCGACGGAATCATAGTCCAGGGGAACGCTTCACTTACCATCAATGATTGCACGATTACCGGAAACTCCCAGTATGGCGTGCACGTAGCGGAGGATGCACGGATTACAGTTGAGCAGGCAACGATATCCGGAAACTACGCCGGAATCTGGCTTTCCTCCTCCACGCTGGGCAAGATCACCGATACGGACCTGACAGGGAACGGCTTCGGCATAGTAGCCTTCGAGCATGCACAGGTACTGGTGATGGAGTCCACGATTTCCGCCAGCAGCCGTGATGGAATCCTTGTCGCTGACTCCGCCTCGATTACACTCACACGCACTAACATACTGGGAAGCAAGCGCACGGGGATCAGCATAGATGTCCCTCCCTGCTATAACACGACCCGAACCTTCACCGGGCTGATCGTGGGAGTAGATGACTCGATTCCCGATACGTCGGAGGACCGGGGAAATGCTGTCTCTATCTGTCCGCCTGACCTCAGTGTCATCGGAACACCCGCCGGAGGATTCTTCCCGTCAAACGCCATCGATGCGTTGCTCTCCCACCTCCCTGTGCCGCCACCGATGGAGGGAGCCCCAGATGCGCCGGTCACGATTCTCGAGTTCACCGATTTCGCTTGTCCCTACTGCAACAGATTCACCAGTGAAACACTGCCGCTGATCGAACGGGACTATATTGACAGCGGAAAGGCAAAGCTATACTTCCTCCCGTTCCCGGTGCACGGCATCGCGTCGAACAGGGCGGCGGAGGCCGGCTTCTGCGCCCAGGAACAGGGGCGCTTCTGGGCGTTTCAGCGTCTGTTGTTCGCGCAGTACCGCATCCGCGGGCAATCTGCACTGACACCGGCAGGACTAGCAGCGATCGCCGCCGCTGCAGGCGAAGACCGCGATCGTTTCCTCCACTGTCTCACTGCAAATGGGTACCAGCAGGCGGTGGAGGCGGCCGTTTTGCTAGGAGAAAAACTGGGAGTGGATGGCACTCCAACGTTTTTCATCAACGGTAACAGGGTGGCCGGCGCCGCACCTTACGATACCTTTCAGCAGGCGATCGAAGCGGAATTGGTCAGGGGAAAATAGGATGACTTATCCACAGCGTGAGGTTTGTGGGTACGGTATTGTGGCGAAGCTTCGGGGGACAGTCCCTCGAAAAAGGGGACTGTCCCCTTTTTGTTACTTCCTCACGGCCTCGGCGTGATCGATGACGAGATCGCCGTTGTAGTCGTCGATCGTCAGGACGATGCGCGGTTGTACCACGCGATAGTTGGCAAGCGCGTATTCCACCACGTATCGGAAATCGTCCTCGACACCGTCGCCGTCGAAGTCACCCTTCTTCACGTCGCGCGGAGCGACGATCTGAACTCGCGCATCGATAAGCACGTTCGAATCAATGTCGATCGCGACCGAGTTGGCAATACCACAACATGAGGCGGGTTCCAACCAGAGCCGGTCATCGATGTTCTGGTCGAAATCGAGATCGATCATGCAATACGCGGTCGGATGTTCTTCCGGATCGTTCGGATGGGTGCCGGCAATGATCTCGTCTTCGTCGGAGAAGCCGTCTCCATCCGTGTCTATCGGCTCCATTTTCACTTCCGGCAACAGCGGTATCAGCTCGGAATTGCAGGGATCATCATCCAGTCCATCGATGAACCCGTCGGAGTCGGAGTCACGATTCGTCGGGTCGAGCATCGGGACGAAGCGGACGAAGAAGTCGGGCGGATCCTCGTCGATCAGACCATCATTGTCGTTATCGATCAGATCAATCGGATCTTCGTCGATCAGCGCGTCACCGTCGTTGTCGAGCTGCGAGTATGTGACCGCGACGCACTCATACTTCACTTCGTACCCATCGTAAAGCCAATCATTGTCCGTGTCATGGTCGAGCGGGTTGGTCGGGTTGAATGTCGGCTCTACTGGATCCTCATCGATCTTCCCGTCGCCATCGTTGTCGATCCCGTCGACGGGATCTTCGTTGTACACGCCATCATGATCGTTGTCCCAATTGGCGTAGAATTCGTAGACCTGGGACTGATAACGCTCTTCGTAGTCGGTGAGATCGTCATGATCGGTATCCGGATCACACGGGTTGGTCTCGGTCGGATACGGGATCGGAGGTCCTGGGAGTGGGTCCTCATGGTCGAACTCGCTCGGGAGGAAGTCGAAGTTTCCGTCGTGGTTTCGATCCTCGTAGCCGTCCTCAAGCTGGTCTCCGTCGGTATCCGAGATCAGTGGTTCCAGACAGCCGCACGCCGGATAGTCCACGGTGATCGGACGGCCGAACAGATCGGTCGTTGGGATCCAGCTCTGGCGGGAGGTCGAGAAACCGAGGACCTCAATACCGTCGCCGTCCGCATCTCCATCAGTGTCGTACTGATTTGGATCGGTCTCCGGTGTTCCCGCATCACCGCTCTGCCACAACTCGCCGATCGCGCCGTCCCATACCCCATTTCCGTTCTTGTCCTCACCGTATCCGTGTGGGTTCGGGTGATCGCCGATCCCGTCGACGCAGCCAGTGCGGACGGGGCTTGAAAGGGAACCTGTCCCACAGGCCTCGA
>CAZBSW010000046.1:0-10148 GCA_964494835.1 uncultured Thermotogae bacterium | reverse complement strand
CCCATTTCGAATGGGTGTTGAGCGATCGAGGTAATAGCGGGGCTGTACGACGCTGCCCATGGCGGATCGTCGAATCCCACCAGCGATACATCCCTTGGGCAGCGAATTCCGGCGTCCTTGAGATATCGAAGTACTCCCAGAGTCATGAGGTTGTTTGAACTGAATATCGCCGTTACGCCGTTGCTTCCTTCGGCAAGCAATGCCCTTGCCGCCGCGGAAGCCCCCTCCACTTCCAACCCTGCTTTGCGGATGTCCCCCTCTCGGACGTCGAGTCCCGCTTCTTCGAGCGCCCGCCTCCAGCCGGACACGCGATCTTCAAAGGTCCTAATGCCTGGGAGTTCCATGACTGCTCCAATCCGTCTATGTCCCAAGTCGATCAGGTGCCGAGCAGCCTCATACCCCCCGCGGTCGTTGTCAGAGAAGACCTGATCAACGTCCAGGCTCACCGTGCGATCTACAACTACCAGAGGAATTCCTTGCCGTACGATAGGGTCAAGAGTTGAGTCTCCTCTGAGAGTTGGGGCAACGATGAATCCATCTACTCTGTATTCCATCATCATTGCGATATTGCGCTCTTCCAGTGATGGGTCTTCGCCGGTATCGCATAGCAGAACATCGTAAGCCGTTGTTTCTAGCAAGAAATCTTGCACACCACGTACAACTTCCGAGAAGAAAGTGTTTCCGATATCAGAGATGAGAACAGCAACAGTCTCAGTACTTCCACGACGAAGGCTTCTCGCACGTCGATCGGGTTGGTAGTTGAGGAGACTGATTGCCTCGTTCACACGAGCTGCCAGCTCCTCGCTGACAAACCGCGTTCCATTGATGACATGAGATACTGTGGTTATAGAAACCCCTGCATGCGTTGCTACATCACGCATTGTTGCCATATCGCCCCCATTGCCCGACTGAGACAAACCTTTGCGCAAAGGTTCGCGCAATCGTTTGCTTTATACCACGATTCGGTTTCTTTGTCAAGACCTGCTTCGTTGCCCCAAGATATCAGCGGCAGATAGCATCGGAATCTCCTATCCGATGTCAAGCTATCGCCTGCAGTCAGCAAGCTAAGCCGAGAGGTGATAAGAACGCCGCGAAATACAATTTCCGCGTAGCGATCAACAACGTGAAACTTCACGGGCTCTTAAGGAGGCTGCTGGGTGTGAATCCGGTCATCCGTGTAGGCTCACTGAGTGAAAAGTCCCCTCTCACCAGACTCAATCTTGGGGAGCGCAATTCTTAGGCGGCTTGGCACGATCTTTCGCCCTAGAGCATTGATATGATGAGAATCACGCTCACGCAAGAGGTGATGCAAGTTCTCGAAGCTAGTGCCCTGTCGCGAGTTCGGAGTCCAGTGACAAGGTTGACTCAGAACACTTCAAGCTTCCCTCAATCGTGGTTTGAGATCCTCGTTGAGGGAAGCCATCGCATTGATCGCCGATGAAACCAAACCCCATACTATCTACAGAATCTCCGCATTATGGCTGCTCAAGAGTCCTGTAGGCCCGCCTAGTTGACCACGCACGCTTCTTGCGGGCCCGATCCCGCCCGTGCCGCCGTAATGACCTATCTCAGGGGGTTCTTTCTCTCTCGTTCCTAGCCAAGGAACTTTGGGTAGTCCGATACGAGAAGCCACTGAGGCGGTTCGTCTTCGTGAACCGGGGCAAAACGGGTTGCGGGCTCGAGGAATCTGTTGTCTTCATTGTCATTGTTCACTGTGGAAACCTCGCCCACAAGGACCGGCTCCTCCTCGGCCCAGAACGAGTGGTACAGGCGTGGAGGTATGGTAACGCTCGATCCAGGCTGCAGAACAACCACATCGCCGGCCGAAGCCTGCGACTTCATGCCATCCAGCATGATTGAAAAGGACGTTCGAGCAAGATGTTGATCGTTGGTCGATTCATATATACGGACAGCCAGCCTGCCGCCACCGCGATTGATTATGTCCTCTGCCTTGATCCAATGGAAGTGCATCGGCGTGATCTGCCCGACCTCCACAAGCAGAGCCTTCTCAGCGTACATCATCCCGAGGAGCGGGCCGTTGTCGCTGCAACCATTCCGAAGCGTGAAGAGCGCGAGCCCAGTACTCGCATAATCGCCCGAGCCGAAGTCAGTAACATCCCAGCCGAGACCACGATCGATCAGAATAGAGATGCGATCACGGTTTGCAACCCAATCCGCCGGGGTCCACTCCGCAAAAGGAGGGAGAGCGAAATGATGGTCTCTGAAAAACCTCCGGCAACGGGCGATGGCCAAGTTGATCTCTGATCTTTGCATCACACCTCCATCCAATCGGTTACCCCAAGCGATGCCTCGAGCATATGCCGGTGGAACCAGAATAGCAAGGCAAAGCAAGAAGCCGGCCTGATTCCTTCGGTCCGGGGGGCAGGCCACTCTCAACCCTTTGTCGATGAAAACTCGACAAAGTGGCCGATCGCCGGTTTGCCCCTGAACTTTTCCATCCCCACGCTGTCTGGCCTGTGCTTAGGTTAGGCCTGGGCGTGATTTCGAGGCTCTCCTTGGGCAGGCATGCGTACGGCGGTTGCTCCCCGGCTGCCCATCTGGTACGATCCTTCACGAACCGCAATTTTCATGTCGTGGGAGCTGCAGTGGCAATAGGACTGACGGAACACGAGTTTGTTCGCAGACGAAATGCACTTCAGGTTCGCATGGAAGAGCGCGGCCTTGATGCGCTGTGTGTCTTCTCACCATCACAGATCTTCTACCTGACTGGGTTTGCTTTCATTGCGACGGAGCGCCCGATCGGAGCCGTCTACGAGCCGAAAAGTGATCGCGCTACGCTCTTCGTGCCACTTCTTGAAGCCGAGCACGCGGAAGAGGCACATGTCGATTCGGTGCGAACGTATCGCGAGTATCCTGGCGAAATGCATCCTATGGATGATTTCGTGCGAATCTTGGCTGATCTCGGGCTCGAGCGAGCAAGAATCGGTGTGGACTCGGATGGTTACGCCGGGGGCTACGGCTACAGGGGTCCTCAGCTCAGCGACCTGACTAAAGGGCAGGTGGTGACCGCCGCTGACCTGATCGAGCGGATGATGTGGATCAAGTCAGACGAGGAGATCGCTCTAATCAAGGAATCGTGCAAGTGGGGAGGTATTGCGCATCGTTTGCTGCAAGAGTACACAGGCCCGGGTCTTGTTGAGACGGACATCTCATTTCGTGCATCGCATGAGGCATCGATTGACATGATCGCGGAACTCGGCCCCGAGTACCGTTCGATGAGATTCGGTTCTTTGCCGGCCCACGCAGACTACCGTGGTCAGATCGGAGCCCGTTCGGCGATCCCCCACTCGATCGCCACGAACGTCAAACTGCGTCGCGGCGATGTACTCGTCACAGGTGCAGCAGCCGAGGTAGGCGGATACTTGAGCGAATTGGAGAGGACGATGATACTTGGGGAACCCACCGACCAGCAGACCCACTTCTTCGATCTGATGGTCGGTATGCAGGATGTGGCATTCGAGGCGATCTTCCCCGGTGCCAGTTGCAGCGACGTGGATCGCGCTGTGATGCGCTACTTCGATAGGCAACGGATTGGTGACTACTGGCGGCACCACACCGGGCACGCAATCGGTTTCGGAATGCACGAGGCGCCGTTTCTGGATTGCGGGGACGACTCAAAGATCGAACCCGGGATGGTGTTCACGGTGGAACCTGGGTTGTATGTGCCGGGGGTCGGCGGTTTTCGCCATTCCGACACGATCCTCGTTACAGATAATGGAATGGAAATACTGACCTCGTATCCACGGGATCTTGCCAGTTTGACGATCTGCTGTTGATGAATCTTCGCCTGACGCTCATCGCACAAGAGCTATGCGAGGGAAAGGATGATTGGAGAGGAGGTCTCCGTGGAACTCGCTCGACTAAGCTCGATTGAGGCACGAGAAGCGTTTCAGCAAGCCCGAGTGGGGCTTGTGCCCGTGGGTTCGATCGAGCAGCACGGGCCTCATCTTCCGCTGGGAACGGACTGGTACATTGCATCTCATATTTCTGGCGAGGCCGCAAGGAGCGAAGAACGTCTGCTGGTGCCTGGTTTGCAGGTTGGTGTCTCTAGGGAGCATCGTCAGTTTTGGGGCACACTCACCGTGTCACCCAATGCCCTTCGTGATCAAGCCGTTTGCCTGGCTCGCTCGCTTGCCAGTCACGGTCTTCGGAGGACCGTCTTCGTCAACGGGCATGGATCGAATTGCGGTCCGTTGGATGATGCGGCGCGGGATCTACGGGAGGAGGGTATCTTCGCGTTCGTGTTCAACTGGTGGCAATCGATCGCCTCGATACTCCGAACGCTGTTCCCGGATCCAACCGCGCATGCCGGATCGATCGAGACGAGTCTGATGCTGGCGATCGAGCCGGAGCTCGTTCGCATTGAGCAATTCGCCGAGGCTGGTTCCGTCGCTCAGTGGGGTACGTACGTCGAGGGCGTCCTCGTCGGATTCGATGCCGCCGACTTCACGGAAAGGGGAAACGTTGGGGATCCCAAGCTCGCCGATGCCGACAAGGGGAGGCGTGTCCTGTCGGCTGCGTGTGAATCCCTGAACCGGTTCTGTGGATGGCTCGCAAGCCAGAATAGCGAGGATCTTGAGTCGCGCCCACACTTGCCCTAGTGCCGGATCGTACGACTTCACGTACTCAGCCCGCGCGAAGCATTCTTAGGATCAACGCATCGAGGATGCGGTCACACCTCGGTCACACAGCTCGACTCATCATTATCGATGGCCTCCCTCTTGGAGAGGAGTATGGACTCATCTTGAGTTCGATAACCCGCGCAGGGTACCGGCCGTAACAAGACCCACCCGAGTCATGTAGCAAGTTCCTCCTTTGAGTACCTTTCTTAGCTGAGTCAAAGATCCGTTTTCCGCGCTTTCTTGCTGAGACAATGCGCTAACTTGACACCGCCTTGCTGATGCAGCAGAATGCTTGTCAGCTGTAAGACAGACTGGGGAGGGGGAGGATCCCTATGTTTCGGAAACTTGACCAGAAGAGGAAATCTGCCCACGTGGTAGACGAAATCACGCACGCCATCGCATCCGGTCTGTTCAAGATCGGTGACAAGCTCCCATCTGAGGCAGAGCTTGCCGCACAGACAGGTGTGAGTCGTCCTTCGGTACGGGAAGCGCTTGGAGTCTTGCGGTACATGGGCATCCTTGAAACGAGAACGGGTGATGGGACATATGTGAAGCAGGCAGTTCCTCCACTGGGGAAGATGGAGTCAGATACCGAAGATTTGTTCAATATACTGGAGGAGAGTGAAAACCCCTTTGAGATCCTTGAGGCACGACGATTCTTGGAAAAGGACCTGGTCACCTTGGCGGTCGAACGCCATACCCAGGCAGATATTGTTGCTATCGAGCACTCGTTGTCACAGCTTGTTTCCTACGCTGAAAGAGAGATGTACGACGAGTACTTGAGCTGGGATAGAAGGTACCATTGGGCAATCGCAAGAGCTGCAAGAAACGTTGCAATGGAGATGTTTCTGCAGTATCTCATGGATAATCTTAGACGAGGTCTTTGGGCTCGCTTGGAGATGCCGTTGGTGGCATCCAGCAAGAGGCACATTGCGGAAACGTGCCGGATTCAAGCGGGCCTTCTCGATGCCATCAAGTCTCGTGACCTAGAACGTTGTCAAACCCTTGTGGAAGAGCATTTCGATGAGATCGATCGCCTAGTTGCTGAATTCTAGCGTGCGTCAATTGTAGTGGTTTCTGTTGTGATGGATGTTCGCCTGTACCGCAAATTCGCTCTCTATTCTGGCGAACGGCAATGCAAAACGTTCCAGCATCTATGCACCGCGGATTTCGGTACGGTGGGATTTCTGGTGACGGCAAACATGAACCAAGTCGTTCTTGTGAAGGAACGGTGACAGGCTGCGCTGCAAGAGAAGGAGGGGCCATGAGTGTAGAGGCGGAATTCAGTTCGAGAAACCTACAGTTTGCAACAAAGCTTCAAGACTACATTGACTCGCACTCTGATGAGCTTGTCGAGCTCTTGGCTGAGCTTGTCAGCTTCCGTACAGAAAGTCAAGATCCAAGCAACAGCGCATTTCCCATCGAAGCTGCGAAGTGCCAGGAGTTTGCAGAGCGATTCCTTGCGCAGCTTGGCTGTGTTACTGAAACATGGAATAGCAGATCGAAAGTCTTCGAAACGCACCCGGTGGTAGTCGGCCGACTCCCTGGAAATGGCGGCGGGCGATCACTCGCCATGAATGGTCACGTGGATGTGGTGCCGGTTGGCGACTCAACTACCTGGACCAAGTCCCCCTGGGATCTTGCTGAAGTCGATGGACGGCTGTATGGACGAGGAACGTCGGACATGAAAGGCGGAGTCGCGGCGTTCCTGGGGGCACTGGAGGCCGTTGTAGCTTGTCAAGTTCCCCTAGCTGGAGATGTATTCATACACCTGGTGTCGGATGAGGAAGTTGTTGGTTCTGGGTCCCGTGAATGTGCCGCGAAAGCACCGTGCCCGGATGCTGTGATCTGCAGTGAACCAACTGATTTGATGGTCTCCACGGTCGTTTCCGGCCTTGAACATGTTCGCATCGAGGTCTGGGGGCGGCAAGCACACGCCTCAGAACGCTACCGCGAAATTCATGCTGGCGGGAAAGGCGAGGGTAAGAATGCCATAGAGAAGATCCTGAAACTTGTGAACGCAATCCAGGAATTAGAACGTATCTGGGCAAACACGAAGTCACATCCTTTGCTTCCGGCAGGATCCAACAGCATCCTGCCGGGCATTATCGTTGGCGGCCCCGGCGGAGGGGAGAACGGGATGTTGAATGCATTCATCAACCCGGGCACTACGCCGGACTACTGCAGTGTAGAGTATAATCTATGGTTCTATCCCGGCGAGGACATCGACACAGTCAAGCTGGAGTTCGAAGATTACGTAATGACTGCCTCGAAGCTCGACCCATGGCTTCGCGAACATCCCCCAAAGATTACGTGGGCGGTTAGAGGCATTGAATTCCCAGCGTTCGACACAGACCCCAATGATCCGTTCGTTCGCTGCCTTATGAAGAATATCGGACGAGTCGGCGAATCTTGTCTTCAGGCGGTCGGCTATGCATCGGATATCTCATGGTATGGTGAGAAAGGGATCAAGGGCGCGCTCTTCGGACCGGGGAGCATTTGTCAAGCGCATGCACAAGATGAATACGTCCGCCGAGATGACCTTGTGACAGCTGCAAAGGCGATCGCTTTGTTGATTTGTGATTGGTGTGGAAACGCGGGATAGGGTCACGTCCCTCGATCGGGAACTAAGGTTTTCGAGCAACGGATCATTACAGCTCTCACTACAGCGGTCTGACGGAGGAACCGTCAAGACCAGAGGAAGGCAGAACTGCCGGCGTTCGACCGACCCGGGTGTAGGCTATCGATTTCTCTTGTAGCGGATGACGTAGAGAATAGGAAGAAGGATGGACATAGAAAAGATCGTAAGGCCTACGCTCGTACTCAACAAGGATAGGGCGATCCGCAACATCGAACGAATGTCGAGGAAAGCTGAAGCGAACGGCATTCGCTTCCGGCCTCATTTCAAGACGCATCAGTCTGGAGAGGTCGGAAGCTGGTTTCGCAGCTTCGACGTGACCTCCATAGCCACGTCTTCCGTCTCGATGGCTGAATCATTCCACCGATCGGGTTGGAAAGACATCATGGTCGCTGCGCCAGTCAATCCGCGAGAGATGGAACACATACAGACACTGGCGGAACGCACCTCACTTCATCTTATAGTTGACTCACTCGTAAGCCTTCGTGCTCTAAACGAATCGTTGATCTCGTCCGCCACAATCTGGATCAAGATAGATGTGGGCTTTGCGCGTGCTGGAATCTCCTGGAAGAACGTAAGGGTCGTTTCCAAGATGATTCGGCAACTCACTTCTTCAAGATACTTTCAGTTTGGCGGATTCCTCGTCTACTCTGGCAATTCCTATGCATGCAGGTCGATACCGGAGATCATCGACGTACATGAGTCAACGTTGGGAAAAGCGGCAGCTCTTCGGGATGCTCTTGCAGGGGAGTACTCGCGCATCCCTTTGTCAATTGGTGACACTCCTTCATGCAGTGTCGCCGAGGCGTTCCCTGGAGTAGACGAGATCCGTCCGGGGGTTTTCATCTTCTACGATGCCATGCAGTGGAACATTGGTGCGTGCAGTGAATCCGACATCGCAGCCGTTGTTGTCTGCCCTGTGGTTGGGAAGTACCGTCGCAGAAAGGAGCTCCTCCTCTATGGTGGCGCCGTGCATCTATCGAAGGACATGATAATCGACCAGCGTGGGCGATCTTCGTTTGGCTATGTCGCACCCTTTACAGGGAACGGCTGGGATACTGCTTTTCGTCATTCCTACATTTCTCGACTATCACAAGAGCTCGCAACGGTACACGCGGAAGATGAACTGTTCAATCGAACGAAGATTGGAGACCTACTTGCCGTCATTCCGGTCCACATCTGCTATGTAGCCAACCTCTTCCGTCGGTATGTCACTCTTGCTGGTGAGGCAATCGAGTGCATTCCCTTGCCGAAATAAGGAGTTGGTTTCTGAGCTGCGTGCGTGTGAGAGTATTCTGTATACCACCGGCGGCGTGCATGCTGCGTTACTGGAAAGGGCGTGTGCTATGATGCTTCAAGGATCAGGCAGGGAATGAAGGCTTCGTCAAGTCTAGCGCAGTACATCGTATCAGAAGGTAGGGGTATACATGATTGAGAATCCGAGTGGCGGCTACGTCTTTCTCCCTGGTATTCTGGCCTATTCGTCAGGGGTCGCTGCAATGCCGGGCTACGAGATCGAGCACGTATTGCTGGAGCAGGTTGTCCCCTGGAGAGATGGTTTTGAAATCTTAAGGAACTTCTCTGCGGAGAAAGGTATGTCTATGAAAGCCCTATGCGGAATCGAGCTGCGCATGCCAAGGCAGTTCACCATAAAGGAGTTCGAATCCTTTAACAGCGACTATGCGGCGGTGCTTCGTGATTGCGGTCTCTTTGTGAACGGGCAAAACCCGGTTGCACGAACTGCGGTAGCTCCTCTAGCCGCTATGCCTGAAGTACCTTCGCTCCACGCATTCTCTTGGGCCGCCCCCGCAGCGGAGGGAGGATATACATTCGCGATCTCTGGGGCTGGAGACATTAATGAAGGGCCATTTGTCGAAAACGCAATTGTGCGTCGTGGAGAGCGATCACAGCATGCGATGGAGGAGAAGGTGCTTCACGTGCTTAACGCTCTTACGGGCCGACTCCGCGCGCTATCTATCAGCACAAGTCACCCGCTCGATGTCGGTATCTATACCGCCGAGATACTCTCTCCAGAGCTTACCGCCGAGATCACCCGGCACTTGCCAGGCTGTCTTGCACAAGGCGTTCGATGGCTTCCAAGCCTGCCCCCTATCGTGGATCTGGCATTTGAGATGGATTGCCGCCGTGCCAGACGCGAGATTAGAATCTTGTCTATGTGATCTTTGTTTGGCACTTCTGCCCCCAAAACGGAGCCAGGGGTCGGAAGGAAAGGGGAGTCTTCCGTCTGGCTCCGCGACTTGTTTCCCGACTATGCTAGACTGCTCACGCCTTGCTTGAAGTCGCTTTCCGCTCAGCCGACGCGATGCGTCAGCATTCGCTTGATTTCCAAATATAGTGGAAGTGGTCGCATTTTCTGAGATCCCGCGTTATCAGAGATACGATGTACCGCATCAATGGAGTCTGATCGATGGGGGACCTGAGGTTGGGACAAGTGTCACATGTCAGATACTTGACAGCCTCCAACGCAGAATGTATCCTAGCTTCTAGACCGAAATCAAGGGGAGTGTGAGGAGTATGTCATTAATCGGGATGCGAATGAGCGAAATCCAGACGCCTGCTTTGTTGATCGATCTTGATGTTATGCAGCAGAACATCAACTTGATGTCAGAGCGCTTTGCTTCTCTCAAGAAGGCGGGAGTAACGGCAAACTTACGGCCCCATATCAAGACCCACAAGTGCCCTCCCCTTGCAGTGAAGCAGCTTGAGGCCGGGAATGCTGTAGGCATTACATGCGCAAAACTTGGGGAAGCCAAGGCAATGGTTACCGGTGGCATAAAAAAGAACATTCTCATTGCTAATCAAATCGTTGAACGCAGTAAGATAGAAGAACTTGCGAAGCTCAATCG
>CAZBSW010000045.1:0-10180 GCA_964494835.1 uncultured Thermotogae bacterium | reverse complement strand
CTTGAGAACATGGCGGCGTCGAAAGACTCGTCTCCCATCCGGGTCGGATCGACCTCCAGATAGACGAGATTTGTCTGTGGGCGGCTGACGACGTGCAGGCCGTCAATGGCGTCGATCCCCATGGCGAGCTTCGTTGCATTCTCGTGATCGTCGCGCAGCCTCTCGACATGGTTCTCTAGGGCGTATATGCCGGCGGCGGCGATGATGCCTGCCTGTCGCATTCCGCCGCCCACGATCTTGCGCACGCGCAGCGCCTCATCAATGAACGAGCGCTTACCGCAGAGGACCGATCCCACCGGCGCGCCCAGTCCCTTCGAGAGGCAGATCATTACCGAGTCGACGTCACGCGCAACCTCGGCTGGCGAGATGCTACGTGCGACGGCGACGTTGAACAGACGTGCCCCGTCAAGATGGACCGACATCCCGTGCGCGTGCGCCAGCTCGCAGGCCGCGGCCGTGTAGCCATCGGGCAGAATCGTGCCGCCGCAGCGATTGTGCGTGTTCTCCAGGCAGAGGAGGCGGCTGCGCGGGAAATGAACATTGTCGGCGCGAATCGCACTCTTGATTGCGTCGAGCGGCAGCGTACCGTCTTCGGCATTTGCAACGACGGATGGATGCACCCCGCCCAAACCAGCTGCGCCGCCACCCTCGTAGAGGAACGTGTGTGCCATGCTCCCGAGGATCATCTCGTCCCCGCGTCCGGCGTGAGTAAGGATAGCAACAATGTTTCCCATCGTGCCGCTTGCCACGAACAAGCCGGCTTCCATTCCCACGAGCTCGGCCATCATCTCCTGTAAGTGGTTGACGGTCGGGTACTCGCCGTATACATCGTCACCGACAACGGCGGTCGCCATCGCGTGGCGCATACCTTCTGTAGGGCGGGTGACAGTGTCGCTTCGTAGATCGATGAACTTCATATACATCTCCTTGTCGGTCATCGTGTGGCGCCAATTCCATCTTCGCAGAAGACCCGTTGCTGATCAGAAAGGATAGCCCTTGCATGTGGAGCGGGCAAGCTGGGGTACTCATTTGCATATGGCGATTCGGCCGGCTTCCGATCCGGATGATGGACCTTCACCCCCGCAGATCGAGGTAGACCGCAAATGCAACAAGGACGATGCCGGCGAGTGCGCTGTCGATGAATGGACTCCCGATGTCGCGGCAGGCGAGCTTCCTTCGGATCCAGGGGACGACGAACGCCGCCATGGTGATCTGCCGGATGGAACCGTGAATGCGGAACGTGTCACGCGTGACAAGATTCTGCTGAACAGCTTCCACTGAACCATTGCGACCCGCTCAGGTACTGAAGCAGGAGGAGCAGGACCAGCAACCATGCCGCTAGTCTCTCAGTCCGTCGACCCCGGCGCCTGAGCGAGCTTTCCACAACTATGCCTCATTTTTTGCCGGATCTTGCCAGCACCCTACGGACCGAACATCGGTTGGTCCAGTAATCCACTGTTGCTGAAGCCAAGGCTCTCCCAGAATCCGCGATAGCTCGGATCGTTGGAGAACTCGATGCGAACGAGCCAGCGAATCCACTTGTACCCCCACCGATCTTCGGCCACTAATATATAGGGGAACCCCGTTGCGGGCGGCAAGACAATGCCATTGATGTGGTCGGCGATGATCAGATTTCGTTCCTCAATATCAGCGAGTGGAAGTGATGTTGTATAACCGTCGGCCGCGTGGAAGATCTAGGTGTTCGCGGTGGGGTCGGGTTTGACCTGCTCGAAGAGTGAGACAAGCGGTATCCCCTCCCACAGGGCCTTGACCGACCAACCTTCGACACAGTTGATCGTCACGAGTTTCTTCGTGTGTTCCATCGCCAGGAGCTCTTTGTAGGTGAACGATGATGGAGTCTGAACAAGGCCGTCCACCTGCAATACGTACGTCTCCGGATCGATTATCTGAACGCCTTTGATCGAGTTCTCTCTAAAGTCGTCTATGGATCCGAGCTTCGCTCCTTGATACTCCTGAATCTCTACCTGCTGCGGCTCATCCTGTGCCCATCCCCGAAATGGGATATACAGGCCCGCGAGCAACAGCGCTGACATTATGAACAGACAGCGAAAGCTCATTTTCGTGGCATCTCCTTCCTTGCGCCCATCGGATGCCGATGATTCCGGTGGCATTCCGGATCGGGCTGCAAGCTTGGCGGGAACCGCTCCTATCTCTCACTTTCCTCCCATAGCGGCGGTTCTCACGGGGCACTCGTCGACCGTCTATCCGTTGAGTAAACGGAAGTTCGTTTGCTCTAGAAACGGCTCGACGAGTACACACAGTGCCCTCTCCCGTAAATCCATTGTAAGTTCCGGTAAGATTCGTACTTCGTGGAGGAGTTGTCAAGCTAGTCGGGCACACGTTGTCAGAGGCAGTAGCGGTATTGAGCGATAAGTCGATCAGACCCTTCTTGCCCAAACAGCTCATAGATGAGAGCCGGCCGTCGACTTTGAAGATGAGGCATGTGCCCCCGATTTCTCCAGAGTCCCATCGATACGTACCGACATACGCTCGACAGTCGGATGGTTTCTAGCACTTACGGAGCGTCGTCTTGGACGCGTGCCAGCCTCGCCCGGTGACGAGATGGCCGGATGGCACGCGTCAGGTATTGCACCTGAGTTCCGACAGGAAAGAACTGAGTCTCTGTGCTAGCTGCTCCCGATTGAGGGAGTAGTACCTGTTCTGTGCATCCCGTCTGGCTGAGACGATCTCTTGGAGCCGGAGGATCTGGAGGTGGCGAGAGACGGTCGGTCCGGCAAGATCGAGCGATTGCGTTAGTTCCTCTACTGACAGCTCACCTCTGTCGGCCAAGACCTGGAGTATCTTGATGCGAGACCGACTGGATAATGCCTTGAAGAGAAGGGCGTGCCTATCGAACATAATTTGTGCCTCCTGTTGCTGATTTCAGGATTCCTCCCTTACCCTATTGACAAGCGTGCAACAACTAGTATAATGCTAATTGTGCAGCGAGGCAAGTGCGCATATAGTAAGCTGCACAGGGAGGAAGATGATCATGACCGGTCCGAAGAAGCCCACCAAGAAGACGTCCAAACCGGGCGGAAAGAAGTAGCAGCACGGGAGGCGATCCGGTCAGCCAAGCCCTCTGGCTAGATCGCCTTCTCCTTGATGAGCCAGGCGACAAACCTCCCCAGCGCCTGGCTCTTTCCATTTTCCGTACTTGTCTAAGATGCCTATCGGTCGGTATAGAGTTCTCGTCCGTTTATGTATTTCAAGAATGCAAATCGCGAGTCGGGGCGCCGCTGAAGCGTTGTCTTCGTCTGCGGAGTTCTGTTTGAATCAACCGCTCTGGCGCGGTATCTTCGCATACATCGCGATGAACGGCGCATACTGGGCGAGACAATCGAAACAGGTAGATGGCGCAGAGTGGTTTCCGCCATCTCTGCGCAGGACGACGGCAAGGAGAGACTCATGAGCGCAGGGTTCCCGGAAGGATTCGCGGTAAGGCCAGCGGTAATGGCCGATCTGAAGGGAGTGATCGATCTCTGCAATACATGTTCCATGCACTTGTTGGGTGTAACACAGCATGACGTCGACGGACTACGCCTCTTCTGGAACACGCCCGGGTTCAACCTGGCGACGGATACTCGCGTGGTTCATTCCCCCGATGGCCGCCTCGCTGGGTATGCACTGATCTGGGACGTCGACGAGCCGCACGTGCAGATTTACGGCTTTGCACGTGTCCATCCGGACTATCGTGGATTGGGTATCGGATCGGCTCTCATTGCTTGGCAGGAGAAACGAGCACGGCAGACAATCGCGATGGCACCGGAAGGATCGCGGGTCGCAATCAATCAAGAGGTGGTGGCGCAAGATGAAGTTGCGAAAGGGCTCTTCCGCCGGCACAGGTACACGGGGATACGTCACTTCTGGCAGATGGAAATCTCGCTTGACGGGGCAGTTACGTCCCCAACATGGCCCAAAGGAATCAGTGTTCGCACGTTCGACCTGGAGACGGACCTTGAGTCGAGCTTGCACACAGTGCGCGATTCGTTTAGGGATCACTGGGGATACGTCGACGCGCCGTTCGAGGTGGAGCTTGCGCAGTGGAAGCATCGGATCACGGCGGACGAGCATTTCGATCCGACACTTTGGTTCCTGGCGATGGATGGAAAGGAGATCGCGGGAGTGGCTCTATGTCGCAACAAACATGCCGAAAACCCTCAGATGGGGTGGATCGACATCGTCGGCGTCAGGAAGCCGTGGCGCAACCATGGCCTTGCACTTGCACTGCTTCGCCACGCGTTCGGCGAGCTGGCGGCGAGAGGCAAGGTAAAGGTCGGTCTCGACGTGGACTCAGGGAGCCTAACCGGTGCGACACGTCTCTACGAGCGCGTTGGTATGCACGTTGCACGCCAAACCGATCTATATGAGAAGGTGCTTCGCCCTGGTATTGACCTGCGTAAAATTGCGGTCGACGCCTAGCCTAAGATCACAGTTTCTCAGCATCGGCGCTTATCGGGCCGTCAATAGCCACAACCCGACTGCAACAAGCGCCATTGCCGAATACACAAGCGCGCTCAGCCATACTGGATTGCCGCCTACCTCGTGAAACCTCCGCACCGCCTGGATGGTGGCTGGGAGTGCCAGGATGTCGGACGCGGCAAATGCTTCCCGCTCGCCAAGCGCCACCCACAGCTTCCCGGCGTCCCCGGATGGGTGGTAGGCGACAACGTAGTAGCGGCCCGCCGCTGGAAGGTCGACCGACCACTTACCGAGGATCCACGAATCGGTTCCAGTGAACGGTTCGTAGAATTGTTCGGGATCCGCCACATCCGTAGTGGTCAGAATCACGCCCCCGACTCCGGTGTCGAATCCCAAGTGGGCCGAAAACGGTAGCGACACCGCGGGTAGGCCCGATCCGATGACAGCGAGGCTCGGTCGGAACGCGGTGAGTCGCTTGATCGCTGGCACGCCGAGCGACAAGTCGAGCGTCGCCGGGCCGGTAAGTTCGACTGTCATCCAGAACGTCGGGTCTGCCGCTGTCAGCTCGTGATAGGCAACCTGTGATACCGCGAGATCCGGCACGAGTAGAGCCTGTTCCGGCCCCGGATGGATACCGCGGATCGCAAGTGGCCTGTGGCAATATCCGGAAACCGCGATTCCGGCAACCACGACGAAGGCCAGGACAAGATAAAGCATCGCGGTTCTCATGCTCTCTCCTTTGTACAGCCCGTGATTGCGGGGGTTCTCACATCTTATCGGTACAGCGGCTTTACGGCCAACGCGGACGGGCGCAATGCTGGGGAGGGGCATTTGATCCATTGCACCCGGTATACAGAACTCAAAACGGAGAAAATGACGTGTCGGAGCACACGTGCTAGTATGTGTAGTCGTTGAACAGCAACGGTAGGAAGAAATGGGGTCCTCAATGATCGCTGGCGCGGAACGCGAAATGATCGAGATTACATCTTGGAATCGGGATGGCAGCACTGACGAGTGACTTTGCGAAGCGTTGCGATTGCTCTTGCTGCAGCGCCCTCCTTGCGCGTACCTTTTTGTAGCAAGCAAGGAAACGAGCGTCTCGGATTGAAGATGCGCTGGTAGGTTTGTGGCCACCAAGGGAGGACTGAATGCCGGCAGATCGAAGTGTGCTAACTGTATCGGACACGTGGAAGGCAACCTATCCTGGGGCGGCGGTCGGTGTGCTGGTGATGAGAGGTGTCGTGAATCCACAGAGGCATGCCGAGCTTGACTCGCGGAAGGAAAAGCTGGAGAGCGAGCTTCGTGAGCGTTTCTCCGGCTACGACAGGGCTACCTTGAAGTCGCTTCCCGCCCTTCGCGCCTACGAAGAATACTACAGGCGCTTCGGAAAGAGTTATCACGTACAACTCCAACTGGAGTCCGTGGCTCTCAAGGGGAAGTCGATCCCACGGGTGGCGGCGCTTGTCGAGGCCATGTTCATGGCGGAACTGAAGAACCAACTACTGACCGCAGGTCACGATCTGGCTGCGCTGGAGATGCCGGTGGGCATCGACGTAGCGGACGGCAACGAACGGTACACCCGGATGGACGGTCAAGAGCAACGGTTGAAGCCGGGGGATATGATGATCTCGGATAAACGCGGGGTCATATCGAGCGTGATATACGGGCCGGACCGGCGAACGGGCATCACTCCCGAAACGCGGCGCGTGCTGTTTACAGTCTACGCACCACCAGGAATCGATGAAGAAACGGTGCGTCGGCATCTGCAGGACATCCGGTCGAACGTCTTGATTGTCTCCGCAGATGCTCGGGTAGACGTTATTGAGGTTCGAAGAGCATAGTGAGGAGATGTCACGCCAAGCGAGACGTGAAAGTCACCTATAAAGCGACGTTGTGCCCGTTGGATTTGCTGCCCCGTGAGACACGTAATCCTCGCGAACATCGCGATACAAATGGAGAGAAACGACTAGCAGTTTCATAGAATGAGAATGCACTACAAGAGCGTCGTCGCAACCAGAAGAGGCGGACCGGAGGTTCTGCAGGTCGTTGAGAACGACCTGCGCTCACCGTCCGCCGGAGAGGTGCGGATAAAGATCCTGGCCACATCCGTATGCCTTCCCGATGTTGAGGCCCGCTACGGGCACACGCCGTTTGCGCCCAAAACACCGTTTGTGCCCGGCTATGCCGTTATCGGTGTTGTGGATGAGATTGGCAAAGGCGTCACCAACACCGCGGTGGGCGACCGGATAGCGGCGCTGACGGTTCACGGCGGTTATGCGGAATACATCTTTCTTCCCGAAAAGCAGCTCGTTTCCGTTCCCGCTACTGCGGATCCGGCGGAAGCCGCGCCGCTTATCCTGAACTACATTGTCGCCTACCAAGCGCTCCATCGTTGTGCAAAGGTCAATTTTGGAGACAAGGTACTCATCGTCGGTGCGAGCGGCGGGATCGGCACGGCGTTCCTGCAACTGGGCCGACTGGCCGGTCTTACCATGTATGGAATGGCGTCGAAGAACAAACACCATATCCTGGCCGAATACGGGGCAACGCCGATCGATTACCGCACGGAGGATTTTGCTGAGTTCATCCGAAAGGCCGAGCCGGACGGCCTCGACGCCGTGTTTGACGGAATCGGCGGAGACTACATCAAACGCGGGCTTACGCTCTTGCGTCGCGGAGGCACATTTGTGGGATATGCTAATCCCCTCACTCTCTCCCGTACATTTCGCTTTCTGGGGCAGGTCATGTTGTTCAACCTGTTGTCACGTGGGAAATCAGCCGTTTACTACAGCACGGGGAAATCGCGGCTGAACAGGCGCCCATTCATGGAAGATTGGGCCGTGCTGTTCAAGTTGCTTGAAGAAGGCAAGATCAGACCGATCATCGCGGAAAGGTTCCCCCTCTTGGAAGCGGCAAAGGCCAATGAATTGCTGGAGACCGGAGGGGTGATCGGCAGCATCGTCCTGTTGTCGCCGGAATTGCTGTAGGCGCTTCAGTTAGATACCGGATATTGGGCCAATATCTTGTGAGAAGCGATCGTCGAAAACGCGTATAGCAGCCGGTTTGTAAGAGCGGAGGGCTGGCCGGTGATCTGTGCCGGATCTATACTCTGGAAGGAGGCCGACATGACACAAGATATTCGAACGCTTGCCCTGCGGTGGGTCAACGCGTACCTCGTAAAGACCGACGCAGGCTTCGTCCTGATTGACACCGGGATAAGGGGTAACCGCGCCACACTCGAACGCGAGCTTCATGCCGCGGGCTGCGCGCCCGGCGATCTCAAGCTGATCATAGTGACGCACGGAGACCCCGACCACAGCGGCAACGCCGCCTACCTGCGCGACACCTACGGAGCGAAGATCGCGATGCATCGAGTCGAGGCATCTACCGTCGAGCAAGGAAATATGTTTCTTAGCAGAGGATCGTTGTCGCCTGTGCGACGGATGATGAAGCCGCTGATGCGCCTGTTTCGGTTGCGGAAGCGTGATCGATTTTCACCCGACCTCTTCTTCGAAGACGGCGACCGCCTCGATGAGTACGGCCTGTCTGCAACGATCCTCCATGTTCCCGGGCACACAACCGGCTCGATTGCCGTGTTGACCGACGATGGAGCGTTCTTCAGCGGGGACTTTCTCGAGAATCGGACCTGCCCATCGCTCGCCACGCTCATCGACAACGCCGAAGCGCTAAAGGCGGGATTCGAACGCGTGAAAACCCTCGATATCCATACCGTACACCCTGGCCACGGAAGATCGTTCAGCTTGGATGAGATTCGGTAGCATGACGAACTGTCGCGAGCGTGTCCGCCTTGTCGCCAGGTTCCTCTTGAGGCGTCTTGGAAGCAACCGTAGGTGATGATTCTTGTTCAACTATCCCCAAGTTGACAGCGCTTGCTGTCTTGCGAGCGCTGCAGAATCGTCTTGAAATGTGCCCCAATTGGCTACTCGGAGCTCTGAACTCCGTATGTTGACCAGCTTGCGCAAACAAGAGCAGCTGGCAGCTGAAGAAACTGCCGGTGTGTCCTTCATGTGCGGTTGAGGAGCGGTAGTCTCCTGCCTGTAGAATAGATAACCGTTCATCTACCTAAGCCACCGAGTTTATGTACAATCGAGTCATCGTGATAGACGACAGAGGAGGAAGCTCATGAGACGATGGTTCGGAACTCTACTACTGATTGTGGTTGTTGGAATCGTATCTGGATGTGCGTTGTTTGGGCCGCTTGTAGGGGTCCAACCGCAGCTCTTGTTTTCGGATGACTTTTCGAATACAAGCTCGCCGGGCTGGTGGCAGGGCGTGGACCCGCCGGGCGAATGGGACATCACAAACGGCCACTACTACGGACAAGTAGGCGATGCGGACTCGTACTACTACGTCTACAATACCACCGTCAGCGGACTGACAGACTTCCGGATCGAGGCAACCACGAATCAGTTGGGGACGGCCACTGATCATTCTTGGGGAATCATTCTCCGCGCTACGGATGAAGCGTTCTACGCGTTCGAAATATCCGCCGATGGGTATGTTGTGTTCAGCGTGTATACGCCAACCGATTGGGATGATCTTTATGGTTGGGTGAAGTCCGCTGCGATCCGCCCCAAGGGGCAGACGAACACGCTTCGCGTCGATGTTCAAGGGACGTCGTTCACCTTCTACGTCAACGGGCAGCTGATCGATCACGTGACTGACGCAACGTTGAGTAGCGGATCAGTCGGTTTCATCGTGGAGACGTGGGGAGATCCGAACGGCGGCGCGTGGTTCGACGATCTTGAGGTATGGACGCTCGTGGACTGAGCCGCGAGGGTCGGTGCGGACGAAGGATGCGTTCGCCGGAGAGTGCACGCGTGAGCGCAACACTGCTTGAAGCGATCGTCTTGCGCTGCCCTTGATCGACCTCCCGAGAGCCGTAGCATTGTGCACACTGCCGCAGGTGACAGTGGTTCTTGAATAACCAGTGCCCCCAATGAGAAACTGTTTGGGCGACCGTGCTTGGACGTCGGTGAGACACGGTTGTCTAGTGCGGGCAGGGGAAGGGAGTGTGAAGATGCCGTTCTATCAGGTCGATGCGTTCACGTCTAAGGTGTTTTCTGGAAATCCTGCGGATGCGTGCTTGCTCCAGGACTGGCTTCCCGATGCCACGCTGCAGGCGATCGCGGCCCAGAACAATCTGTTGGAGAGCGCCGCAGCTCGGGCCATGCCCGGAAGAACGGCTCGCCCAAGGAAACAGGGCGGCCGGTGGACTCGTCGAGGAACACGGCAGTTACCTCGGCCTTGACACAGACCTCGCCCGACGGTGCGAAGCGCACCTCCTGGGCCAGGATAACCTTCCGGCTGCCGCTCTTGGCAAGCCGTGTGATGACGATCAGTACGTCGCCGGCGCTCGCCGGCCGCCGATACGAGATCGTCAAGCGCACGACAACCGGGAAAACGCGGTGGTCGCGAAAGAAAGCGGCATCGATGCCGTGCTCCTCCAGGTACGCCCAGCGACCCTCTTCTAGAAGCTCCAGGTAGCGCGCGTTGTTAACGTGACCGAAGCGATCCTCGTGGTAGCCACGGATTTTGATCTGCGTTGTCGTCACCGGTCGACCTCCTTCGTCAGTCGCCCAAACGATACGAACTCACTCTCGTTGAGTCCAGGGAGGCCGCCTTTTCCGGGCGGTCGCGACGATGCCCTGTGACGTCGACCTAGGCGTGGAGATGTATCTACCGATTCGCTGGGAGCGTGCGGGTGGACCTGTCG